>JANXNO010000238.1 GCA_025354075.1 Burkholderiales bacterium
GTTCGGCCCTGCGCGCACCGGAGAGAAGCGATAAACGTTGTCGGCAACATCGTCGAAATAGCGTGCATCGGTCGCGCCGAGCATGAGACTCGGCGCTACGATCACATCGGGATGCAACTGGCGAATGGTCTTCGCAATAGCGGTGTAACCGGGCGCATCGGTGCGTGCGATCTTGGACGGTTCCGAAAATCCGGGAAACTTGTCGGCCTTGATTGGCGCTTCTCCGACTGCGAGCAAAGTGTGTTTGATCACGTCGTCTGAGGTGTCGCCGGGCAGCACGCGGAAGTTGACCGACGCATTGGCGCGGCCGGGCAACACGTTGTCGCGTTCACCGGCATTGATAACGGTCAGCGCGGTCGTCGTGCGCAGCATGGCGGCAGTGCTCGCGACTTTGGACAGCTGCGCCTCGACGATGGGCTTGGTCAGCCACAGATTCGACAGAATCACCCGATTCATCAAATTCATTTCGGGAGCGAGGCTGTTGAACATGTCCGACGCGACGCCGCGAATCTGCACCGGAAACTGTTTGTCATCGAGTCGCGACAACGCGGCGCTCATCATGCCAATGGCGCTTTGCTGCGCGGTCGGTGGCGGCATCGACGAATGTCCGGGCGTTGCGGTGGCAGACAACATCACGGTGAGGTAGCCCTTCTCCGCCATGCCGACCAACGCGGCGGGCTTGTCGAGCCCCTTGAGGATGCCCTCGATGATCAGAGTGCCTTCATCGAGGATGAAATCGACCTTGATGTTCTCGGCCTTGAAGCGCTTAGCCAGCACCTGGGCACCACGATGGCCGGACACTTCTTCGTCCTGGCCGAAGAACAGATAAACCGTCTGCTTTGGCTGAAAACCTGAGGCGACGAGCATCTCCACGGCTTCAAGCTGCGAGAACAGATTGCTCTTGTTGTCCCAGGCGCCACGGCCCCAAACGAAACCGCCCTCAATCACGCCGCCAAATGGCGGTTGCTGCCAGTCCTTCTCGGTACCCGGCGCGACAGGAACGACGTCCTGATGCGCGAGCAGCGCGATGGGTTTTGCTTTGCTGTCGCTTCCGGGCCATGTGTAGAGCAGACCGTAGGCTCCCACCGGTTCGCGCTTGAGCGCAGCGTGCATTTTCGGGAAGCTCGTCTGCATGTGTTGATGCAGGGCTTTGAAGGCATCGGCGCTGGCTTCGGCGTCGGTGGCGGAGGAAATGGTTTGCAGTTTTACTGCTGTGGCTAGGCGGGCTGAGGCGGCCGCTGAATCGACCGTGACCGGCTTTTCGGGAGGGACGTTGAGTTGCTTTGACGGGGTGAATAACGTCTTTCCCGCCACGATCAGAACGAACGCGGCGATTAGCCCGAACATACCAAGTAAAGCTTTACGAATCACTAAACGAAACTCCTCCAAGTTCTGCCCTCGTTGGCAATTGCAGCGAGGGTTTTCTCCCCTGCTCTACAAGGGGAGCGACGACACGCTTGTCGCCGAATGCTCAGGGGTGGGGATGGGTTTTTGCCCGCGAACCAGGAGATTTACGAACGGAAACCCATCCCCCACCTAGCCTCCCCCTTGAATGGGGAGGAACCTACCGTCATCAAACGAAAGACTTACCCTCAGCCACCAACCGCTTCAGCAATGGCGCAGGCTCCCAAAACTTCGCATCATCCAGCGGGTTCTGCTGAAATTTCTTCATCATCTGAACCACGTTGAACAGGCCGATCTGGTTTGCGTAGTTCATCGGGCCGCCGCGCTGCGGTGGGAA
>JANXNO010000265.1 GCA_025354075.1 Burkholderiales bacterium
CTTGGTGATCACGCCAAGGCTAATGTAGTCGGTGATCCGACTGCCCTCGGGAAGCGTCGCAACTGTGCGTGCCATCGCCAACTCTCCTGCAACGGAAAGTGAAAGGATAACCTAGCTAACGCATTAAGTGACGTGTATTGGAGTTAAACCACGAACAGTCCATCAGAGGAAAAGGCAAGGGGGTGAAGAGAAGCGCAGCGCTACCCTTCGGCTTCTGAAGACGAAAGGACAGTGTTTATGGCTTTCTTCACCTTGGAGAGAAGATACACGTTCGCGGGTTTAGCTGCGTCCGGGCTCACAGCAGCCGAGATGGCGCGCCATCTCGGCTGCTGTGAGCGCACCTTGGTGCGCGAGATGAAGCGCTGCGCGCCGGGGTGCTATCAGGCCAAGCGGGCACAGGCTAATCGACTGGCCTGTCTGGCCCTCTCGGCGGCCAACGTGGTGGTCAAGATCAAGGACGGCCTGCTCGCGCAGCTCTACGCGTTGTTTACGGATCGGCTGCGCCTGTCGCCCGAACAGGTCAGTCTCACACTGCCACGGCTACCCACGGGGCGGGGCAACCCGCGCTACGCCCTGTCGACGCCTGCGCTCTACGCCTGGCTTGCACGCGAGCGGCTCATTGAGCCGCAGGCGGGGCCGCTCTGGGATGAGGGCCTCGGCTCGCCACGGCGCGCGCGGCAAGGACTGTGGCTGGGCGGCGAAGGCTCAAAGCATTGACGCCCGACCGCAGGCGGCCAACGAGCGCTCCGAGATCGGTCACGTCGAGTGCGATCTGATGACCGGTCGCCAAAAGGACGACTTCAGGCTCTTAGTCACCATTGATCGAAAGACCCGCCTCATCCGTTTGGCCAAGACGCGCTATCGGGCCATCCAGACCGCGCTGGCGCTGCGCACGCTGCTCAAGGCCACAGGGATGAAGACGTTGACTTCAGACCGCGGCCTGGAGTTTGCGCGGCTGCCGCGCTTGTTCAAACACAAGTACTACGCCTGTCATGCCTACCGCGCCGATGAGCGCGGTAGCCGTGAGCACGTCATCCGCTGGCTACGCGAGTTCTTCCCCAAGGGAGAGAGCCTTGATCCGGTCTCCGACCTGTACGTCAAAGACGTTGAGGACATCATTAACCGAAGGCCTCGCAAAATCCTCGATGGCCTCGCTCCCATCGAACTACACTTTCCAGCTCCATGCGCGCGGACTGTTCGTACTTGAACGCAGCATTTGTGGCTATAAGCCAATTGCAACGTGCGCTTCAGTAAAAAGCTGTTCCAACATCAGTGCAGAACGCGACCCCTTCGGACGTTCTTCCCCCACCCGGTGCAGGCAAAATCGTCGTCGCGCCGATGACGAGATACTCATGGTACGGCGACTTACCGGTGACAAAGTATCGTGCAATCGCAATTGGGAATGCAGCGGGGCAGCGCTGCTGCGCGTCTGGCACCGCTGCATAAAACGCCACACCCTCGTACTTGAGTCCAAGGCCCGGGCTTCCCGTATCGCCCCACAGCGCCCGCAGTGACGCGCATTCCTGCGCGTTTGCGGTGAAAAAATGAGAGACCGCCGCGTCGCTCGTCAATCGACCAAAAAATTGGCATACGGGAGCGAGCCCCGGTGCCGCATTGATGTCCGTGAAAGCGCGCCAAACCTGTCCAGTACGTGAGAAAGTTTTCGCTTCGTCGCGTGAATCAAGTTGCCGCGTAATCGCGGCGTTGCTCGTTAGGTAGCGCGGCTTCCCGTCCGCGCCGCTTGAATAGCTGTACTCGACGATTGGCACGCTATTGGCCACCGGTGCGCCGACGGGCGCATGTGCAAGCGTCACCATTGCGCTGGCCACGCTAGCCCCCGATGAGCCTCGCGCTTTAACGATGAACCGTTTAATGCCCGGACGTGTTCCGGGTGTCACAGCAAAACTTGCCGACCCAACGCTGTCGGTCAGCGCGGCTGTCTTCGGCCCATCAATGCCAGTTTCGAGGGACTCAAACGCCTCAAATTGGAATGGCTCCGACGCGAGCGCAACACTCGCGTTGGCGACCGCAGTATCGCCGGACATGCTCGCTCGGACACGAATGCTGGACGTCAAAAACGGCGCTCCAACGGTGCTAACTTGCAAGTCGCCGTCGATAACTTCGACCGAGTCGATGTTGCTGCATGAGCTACTGTTTGAAGTTGGCGACCAACGGATGGCGTCTGACAGCCGCTCGCCACCAGCGATTTTCTGTACGGACACAAAATCCCATGTTCCAGCGCTGAAATTGGGATACGTTCGCCAAGCTTCCAGAGGGAGCAACCTAAGTCGCGGATCGCCAGCGGCAAACACTGGGCCTAGCGGAACAACACTAAATGAAAATTTGAGCGAATTTGTACCCTCCACCATCTCAAGGTTTTGCGGGATTAGCGATGATTTATTAGCGGCAAGACGAACGCTAACCAACTGACCGATGCCCGGACAGGCAGCGAACCCTTGATGCTTACCGAAAATAGATAACGCGCCGTAGGTTGCGAACTTGTCCGCGCTGCGAGCAGGTATGGCGAATGTTGCGAGCACTGCTGTCAGCGCCAGCTTCGACCAGATGGCAGCGCCTAGTTTGGCGCGCCCTACGTAGTTAGTTGAGATAAGCATAGCCAAGCACCACAGGGTTAAAAAATCCTTGACTGGCGTAATACGCCTGATCGGTTTGCGCCGTGAATATAAAAACGGTTGGCACGTTTGCAGCCGGAATTTTTTCCATACGTATCACAGGCACCGTGCCGCTAGGTTGTGGCTGATTGGGCGGAAACACGTACCCCTCCTGCCCATCGAGAACGGCGAATGATGGCAGCGCAGATTGTGCGCACGTTGTCGCAGTGTCCATGATGTGACGCACTTCTGACGATGCAACATAACTAAATCGGCAGATTGGCCAAAGCGATACGCCTGAAGCGGTTTTCGGCGTGGTGAAGACGCGCAGGCGGGCGCGCGGGCGATAGTTGTCGGCAACGAGGGGTTGTCCTTGCTTAAGTGCGATGATGACCCCGGAAAACGTTGTTGGATACTGTGCGACGGGGTTACCAATCCAGCTATACGTGTAATAGCCATCCGTAAAACTGTTAGTGCCAACAAATGGCGGCACTGACCCAGAATTTAACGCAGCGCCCATCTGCGGGAAAACTGTGTAGACGTAATCGTTCTTGCTCAGGTTGGTTGCAGCAAAAAGCGGCGTTAAGCGATCAGTCGGTAGCGCATTGAGCACAGCGCTATTGGCGTTGGGTAGACCGTATCCCCAAGTGGTGTTGATAAAAAATCCGCCCGCCGAGTTTATTAGCCCCGACCGAATCTGTGCTCTGGTCAGCAACGGATTGGTGCTACGCATGAGGCCGACCAGACCCGTAATGTGCGGCGCGGCCATTGAGGTGCCAGTGCAGATGTCGTACAAGTTGCCGCTGGCGGCGGCGTATACGGTTTGGACAACCGGGCCGCTAAACTGCCTATAAGGTGGATTGGTGTTGAACGTAGTGACGCTACCGCAACGTGCATCCCACTGCGAGTTCGAATACATCGTCGAAAGTATGTCGCGCGCCGGAGCAACCACTAATTGATTCGAGCCCAAATTGGTGCCGATTTCTTCGGTAGAGCCGCTGACCCGTGCGGGCGAATCAACGCCGAGCGCGATGGTTTGATCCCAAGTGGCACCGTTCGATTGATAACCACCCACTGAAAATGTGCGCGAATCTGAGGCGGGAAATTGGAGGTTAGTTTTCCCGTTTCCGGCTGCGGCAACGATTACTACATCTCTATCAGTGGCAACCTGGATCGCGTCGCAGTACGCTGACAGCGCCGCTGGATTGCCTCCGCAACTTAGATTGGGTCTGTCGTCGCCAAAACTCAAATTTAATGCTTGCACACCTCGCCTCACCATGCCGTAGATGCCCGCCGTAAACGTGTATTCCGAAATGCCACTACGACTGCTAACTTTTGCAATTGCCAAAGAGCAGCTCTGGCATGTGCCGGAGACACCGGTGACGTTATTTGCCGTTGCACCAATAATGCCTGCGACGTGGGAGCCATGGCCCAACTCGTACAAATCATAACTTTCGTCGAAATCCGATGACGAAGGAACAGGTGAAAAGATAGTCCAAGACCCTGAAAAATGAGCTCGCACATTGCCGCTGCGGTTTTCGCCTAGGTCGGGGTGGTAACGCTGGATGCCGTTATCGATCACGCCTATGTAGGCGTAGCCGTTTTGGGTGTCCCACGCCGCAGGTAAATTGAGCGCGGTCATGCCCCATTGCTTGTTCAGCGGGCTGCTTTGCGATGGCGCGAAGTAAGGGTCATTCGGTGCGGCGGAAAATTGTGCCGACATATCGGTTTGCACAGAGCGAAAAATGCGCTGCGCTCGCAGTGATTCGCTTGCGGCGGCGGCGGTTTTTGCGTCAGGATATTGAAGCAGCACGTAGTTCAGTAGACGGTGTTCAGTCGATCCGGGTTTGAGGGCCGCGACATAGTCTTCATTCGGGCGCTCGACTATCAATAGACGAACTTTTGTGGGCGACGAGAGCGCAGCGTTCAATCGGCGGGCATGGTCGTCGCTGGAGCCCTTGCTTGCTATATCTGCAAGCTCTTTTCCGTTTGCGGGCACGATGTCGCTTTTGATGGTTTCGTCGCGCAGCACGACAAGTGTGTTTTGCTGATTTTCTAGCGCAGCGATAGGCCGTACGGCAGCCTTCGCTCCTCCGATCGGCGCAACAGTCGCTGTCGAGGTGTGGATCGAATGTGGTGCCAGTGTGGGCGCTTGAGCGGCGATCACTTCAGCCGCGAACGCGGCTGCGCACACTGAAAGTACGAAGCGCGTGCAGGCTAACCTTCGTAATGGAACAGCGGCACGGTAGTCCCGGGGGGGGGGGGGCGAGGAGAAATTGCATCAGTGATTTCCTTGTGAAATTCGTAAGGAGAAAATGACGGGTACTGGTGGTGCCGCAAGTACCGCGTGGGGAAAGAGCCTGTTTTTATCTTGCAAGCTTTAGTATGCCATAGGCATATGACATTGCAGATGGGATAAATGGATGATTGTGATGCGCCTTTTGCGGCGTTTGTGGAGCATGCATCACTGGCAAATGGCGGCAGCTGGTCGATGTCGGAAACATGCGGTTTGCGCATCTTCGCCGCGCGTTGCAAGCGTCTACGCAGAAAGTTGATGGGGTGACAAAAATTGAATGGGCGTGATGCAGCCCGCTCGCGCGTTCATCTCCGCCACAATTTTGTTGACATAATAATCAACAGCGTTGATGAACAAAATAACCTGAAAAAGGAATCACGATGAAACCCACTCCCGAAGGCTGGCCGCGTCTTTCGACCGCGATTTACTACCGCGACGCGGGTGCCATGATTGAGTGGCTGTGTGCCGCGTTCGGCTTTGAAATCCGTCTGAAAATCGAAGGCGAAGGCGGGCGCATTGAGCACAGCGAAATCACGTACGACGAGGCAGTGGTGATGGTGGGCTCAGAACGTTTGGGGGTGGACGTCAAATTCCAAACTCAGATGCTGAGCCCGCTGACCGCTGCCGGAAACACGCAAAGTTTGATGCTTTATGTGGACGACGTCGACGCGCATTGCGAGCAGGCCAGAGCGCATGGCGCGAAGATCACCGACGAGCCCAAAGTGCATGACTACGGCGAGGATTATTGGGCTGACCGCAGCTACGGCGCGATTGATCCTGAGGGACACATGTGGTGGTTCACGCAGCGTTTGCGCGGCCCCGGCAAGCTGGCAGGCGTGGGCAGCAGCAAAGCCGAATAGCAGCTTTTAGCGATGGAAAAAACCTTCTCCGCGCTCGGCGATCCAACAAGGCTCGCCGTCATCAACTTGCTGCGTGACCGACCGCATCGCGCCGGTGAACTCGCCAACGCGTTGCACATGAGTGCGCCCGCGCTGAGCCGCCATCTGCGGGTGCTGCGCAAAAGCGGTCTGATCGCCGACGACGAGCCGGACGGCGACGCCCGCGTGCGCCTGTATCGATTGCAGCCCGCCGCGTTTGCATCCATGCGCGACTGGTTGACGGAGGTCGAGGCGTTTTGGGGCGGGCAACTGGAGGCGTTCAAGGCACACGCAGAACGCGATGGCGCACCGACGGACGGTGCCGCATGACAGGCGCTCCAACGCTTGCAGGCGACCGCGCGCGGGCGACTGTCACTGTGGCCGTTCCGCCGGAAAAAGCATTCCGACTATTCACGGAAGAGATCAATTTATGGTGGCGACGTGGCCCACGTTTTCGCAACCTGCGCGGCGATCAAGGCATCATTTGCATGGAGCCACGCGTCGGCGGGCGCGTGTTTGAATCGATGGGCGCGGGCCCGAACGAAACGGTGTTTGAAGTCGGTACGGTGACGGTGTGGCGGCCTTCGGAACGTCTCATATTTGAATGGCGCGCGTCGAACTTTGCGCTCTGTGAACGCACCGAAGTTGAGGTGACATTTGTGCCAACCAGAACGGGCACACAAGTGACTGTGGAGCATCGCGGCTGGAGCGCCATTCGTGCCGACCATCCGGTGCGACATGGGCAGGACGTCGCCGCATTTATTCGCATGATGGGAATGTGGTGGGGCGATCAGATCACGTCGATGCGACTGCACGCGTTGCATGCTGAAAGCCATGCTCCTAGCCATTGAGCCGTTCGCAGCAGAGTGGAGCGCGCGCTGCCGTCCTACATCAATAGCGGGAATTGGCTGAGCGATGCAGGCCCACATCACGGTTGAAATTCCTACTACCGCATGTTGCGGCTTCAACTGGAGTGCAAATGGCTACCAAACCCACAAAAGACGCCTGCGATTTGCTTGATGCGGATCACCGGGCTGTAAAAAAACTGTTCGTCGCTTATGACGAACTGGCGTCGTCGAAATCAAAAACCGCGCTTGCAAAAAAGGCCACCCTCGCGCGCGAGATTTGTCATGAATTGACCGTCCACGCCACCATCGAGGAGGAGATTTTCTATCCTCCCGTGCGTGCCGCAATAAAGGACAACCCATTACTGGACGAGGCAGAAGTGGAGCATGCGTCGTGCAAAGCGCTCATCGCTGAAATTGAAGCCAGCGATCCTACTCATCCAATGTTTGACGCGAAAGTCAAAGTGCTGGGCGAATACATTGATCATCACGTCAAAGAAGAGCGCAGCGAAATGTTCCCGAAAGCTCGTGCGGCGAAAAAACTCGATCTGGTCGCACTCCGCGATGCGCTTGAGGCACGCAAACAAGAGCTAATGGCCGATATGGTGACCACGGCGTAGTTGCTACAGGACGTCTGCGCTCGCTGCGACGTCCGTTAGTTCTGTCAGGTCGCATTCGCCACCGTGCAACGTCAGCAGGCGTTGCATGGACGCGGTCGTTCCGTGAACAAGCAGCCGCCTCGGTCGTTTCATCAAGCAGTGCCGCGAGTTGGTGGTGATTCAACGCGCGACAACTGATTGAAGTGAACGTTAATCCCTACGAGCGACTTCGTTCAAAGTAGCGCCGTTTGGAAAGCACGACGACGATGTCATCCACCTTGGCCGCTTTCGCACTCAGCATGCCCGGCGTAGGAGCGCTATCGGGCAGTTTCGAAGACAAGCCCGCCGCCTCGAACGCCGAAGAGTCGCCGACGCACACCATAGGTTTGAAGTGACGGTACTGATCGCGTAAAAAATCCACCAGATCGTCGTCTTTGACAAACGCGGCTTGTTCACCAGCAACCACGATGGCTGCGTCCCACAATACCGACGGAGAAGTCTCCAGCGAAACCTCTACGTGAATCGGTTCATTTGACGTCGCGTACAGCGCGCCAAGTTTCGCGCTCACGATGCGCGGCGCAGCGCGCTGATCGGTCAGACCTTTGTAGATGGAATGCACGGTTTTCGCATCGCTGCCCTCGCCAACCAGCAGTGCCACTTTCATGCCTGCTATGCCCACCTCGCCCGGACGAGCAAGCAAGCTCAACGGATCAGATTGCGTCACCTCCACCTTCGCGGGGGCAAACAGAACCGGCTGTGCTTTCGGCAGTTTGCATCCCAGACCTGCGGCAATGCTCGACGCCAGCGTGTCATCCACATTCATCAGCAAACCCAACACGCGTTCACGTACGGGATGAACTTGCACTTTCGATAATTCGAAACGGAACGCAGACACGATGTGCTCTTTTTCAACCGGACTTTGGCTGTTCCAGAACAGCTTGGCCTGACTGAAGTGATCGGCAAATTTCTCCGGCTTGCCGCGCACTTTGTCCTCTGCAACGAGTGCAGGAAACGTAGTGAATCCACGCATGCCTGACTGAAAGGGGCAGCCGCCGCCGAGAGAGTTGGGCTCATAGGCGACACGACCGCGTGGAATCGCTTGGCGGTGAATGCCGTCGCGCTGGTTGTTGTGAACTGGCGTGACCGGAGCGTTGATCGGAATCTCGTGAAAATTCGGCCCGCCCAGACGACTCAACTGGGTGTCGAGGTACGAATGGTGGCGACCCGTGAGCAATGGATCGTTACTGAAGTCGATGCCCGGAATGACGTTGGCGGTACCGAAAGCAACCTGTTCCGTCTCGGCGAAAAAGTTATCGGGGTTTCGATTCAGAATCATTCGACCGACCGGCATGATGGGCACCAGTTCCTCCGGGATCAACTTGGTCGCGTCGAGCACGTCAAAGCTGAATGCATCGGCTTGCGCTTCGGTGAAAACTTGCAGCCCGAGTTCCCATTCGGGGAAATTGCCAGCCTCGATGCTGTCCCACAAATCCCGCCGATGAAAATCGGAATCCGCGCCGTTGATCTTGACGGCTTCTGGCCACACGAGGCTATGCGTACCCGCTTTCGGGTTCCAGTGAAACTTGCAGAAGACCGACTTGCCTGCCTCATTGACAAGGCGAAACGTATGTACGCCAAAACCCTGCATGGTTGAATAACTTCTCGGGATCGCACGATCCGACATCACCCACATCAGCATGTGGGTAGATTCCGGCATTAAGCTGACAAAATCCCAAAACGTATCGTGTGATCCCGAGAAGTTATTCAACCATGCAGGGTTTTGGCGTACATACGTTTCGCCTTGTCAATGAGGCAGGCAAG
>JANXNO010000279.1 GCA_025354075.1 Burkholderiales bacterium
CGCCAAATCGATGGCGCGCCACATGCTCGCCGAGGTGGTTGAGCCGCGCGTCGAAGAGCTGTTTCAACTGGTGCATGAGCAGATCAAGCGCTCGGGTTTTGAGCCGCTGCTGCGTGCGGGCATTGCGCTCACCGGCGGCAGCAGCATGTTGCCGGGTATTGCTGCGCTTGGCGAAGAAGTGTTTCACATGCCGGTGCGCATTGCGGTGCCGGACTATCGCGGCGCGCTCAAAGATGTGCTCGCCGCGCCGAAATATGCGACTGCGATTGGTCTGTTGATGCACGGTCGTGATCAGCAGGTGAAGCTCACGGTGTTGCGTCGCCGCGACTCGGCGGCAGCGGGAATGTTTGCAAAGTTACGGGATGCGTTTGGCGTTTAGTGTTTGGGTTATTTTGGTCATTGAATATTTGGTTTTAATTGCCTTGAAGGAGCGGATACATGTTTGAAATCGTTGATGAAAAAAGGGACGGCGCGGTCATCAAAGTGATCGGCGTTGGTGGTTGCGGCGGAAACGCTGTCAGGCACATGATGGAAAAAGGGGTGGAGGGCGTCGAATTTATCGTCGCCAACACCGACGCGCAGGCGCTCGACAAGAGTCCCGCACCGAAGCGGATTTCGCTTGGCGCGCAGCTCACGCAGGGCCTCGGCGCTGGCGCAAAACCTGATGTCGGTCGCGACGCCGCGATGGAATCAAAAACCGCGTTGCAGGAAGCCATTCAGGGCGCGGACATGCTGTTCATCACCGCCGGTATGGGCGGCGGAACGGGCACCGGTGCGGCGCCCGTGATCGCGCAAATGGCGCGTGAAATGGGCATCCTTGTGGTGGCCGTGGTGACAAAGCCATTCCGGTTTGAAATGCAAAAGCGTGAACGCGCTGCGCAGGCCGGTATCGACGAGCTGCAAAAGCATGTTGATTCGCTGATCGTGGTGCCGAATGAAAAACTCATCCAGGTGCTCGGTCGCAACGTCAAATTGCAGGCCGCATTTGCTGCGTCAAACGACGTGTTGCATGGCGCGGTCGCGGGCATCTCGGAAGTCATCCACAAACCGGGCGATGTCAACCGCGACTTCGCCGACGTGCGCACCATCATGTCGGAACTCGGCATGGCGATGATGGGCACGGCCACCGCCGTCGGCGAAGGTCGCGGCAAGGCGGCGGCGATGGCTGCGGTGAAAAGCCCGCTGCTCGAAGACGTGGATTTGCAGGGCGCGCGTGGCGTGTTGTTGTGCATCACCAGCTCGCCGGACATCACGCTTGACGAGTTGTGCGAAATCACCGAAACCGTGCAGGAATTCATCGCGCCGGACGCCACCATGTTGTGGGGTCAATCGTTTGATGCTGCGATGGGCGACGAAGTGCGCGTGACCATGATCGCTACCGGTTTGGGCAAGCGCAAAATGGTTGCGGTTCAGGGCGGCCTCGGCGCCGCACCGCGGCTTGAAAATTCGACCCTGCGCACCGGTACCGATAACTACATCGTGCTTGATGACGCCATGCCAACGACGGCTGGTATCGTTGTGGATTACGACGCCCCGCCCATCACCCGCAACCCCGGTCGCGGCACCTCGCGTTCGCTGGAGATTCCTACCTTCCTGCGCAAGCAGGCAGACTAGGCCAACTAGCCAAACCCACCCAGCGCAGCCGCTCCCTGCGCTGGGCGTTGTCGCCTTCAGTTCTGGGCTGACGCCTATACTTTCGTCATGCCAAAACAACACACCATCGCGAGCGACGTCTCAGCGACCGGCGTAGCGCTGCACTCCGGCGTCCGCGTTCAGATCACGCTAAAAAGCGCCCCGCCCGACACCGGCATCATCTTCCGCCGCACCGACTTGATTCCGTCGCAGGACATTCCGGCGCGCGCTGAACTGGTCAAGGAAACGCGCCTCGCCACCACACTCGTCAACGACGCCGGCACCGCCAAAGTCGCCACCGTCGAACACCTGCTCGCCGCCTGCGTGGGATGCGGCATCGACAACGCCATCATCGAACTCGACAACCTCGAAGTCCCCATCATGGATGGCTCCGCCGCGCCGTTCGTCTTCCTGATCGATCAGGCGGGTGTGGTTGCTCAGGACGCGCCGCGTCGCTACATCGAAGTGCTCGAACCGGTGCGCGTGGAGATGGGTGACAAGTTCGCCGAAC
>JANXNO010000298.1 GCA_025354075.1 Burkholderiales bacterium
GGTTTAGCAAACAGGCCGGGCGTAGTACAAAACCTACACCGGCTTGACTGCTCTGCCTACTGGCAAAGCGACGCTTACGACTTACAGTTACTTGTCTTCACCCATGCCCTTTATCGGGCGCGATTACCGTGTCCGTACATCCCGAAGGCTATGCCAGCGAAACCTCACGACGATTTCTCGTCGATTGCGCTCTCAAATATGAGGTGCAAACGCCCTGCCATTTCGTGTTTCAGGTTGAAGCCGTCGAATCGGGTCAGTTGGTGGTTGACGAAGCGCTCACCCTAAACCCGTCGCTCATCGTGCAACGCCACACCCATGGCCCGTCGGGCAACCGGCTGATCCGCGCCGACGTTGCGCCCGGCTTGTTTGAGCTGAACTACCGCGCAACCGTCGAGCTGCCGCCCGTGTTGCCGTCCGGTTCGGGCCTGCCTGAATCGCCAGTGTCGAGCATCCCGTTTGACTACATTCACCTGCTGTCACCGACCCGCTATTGCGAGTCGGATCTGCTCGCCTCCGCGACCAAAAAAATGTTCTCGCAAGACGCACCGGGCTGGGAACGTGTTGAAGGCATCCGGCAATGGATTCACGACAACATCGAATACTCGGTGGGCTCGACGACGACCACATCCACCGCCTGTGATGTGTTCCTGCAACGCGCGGGTGTGTGCCGCGATTTTGCGCACCTTGGCATTGCGTTTTGCCGCGCGTTGAATATCCCTGCCCGGTTCGTGGTCGGCTATGTGAACTTTCCCGAAGGGGCACCTGATTTCCATGCTGTGTTCGAGGCGTGGCTCAGCCATCGTTGGGTTCTGTTTGACGCGACCGAAATGGCACCCATTGACGAGCTGATTCGCGTTGGCACCGGACGGGACGCCAAGGATGTCCCGTTCGCTACATTTTTCGGCGATGCACGCATGCTCAGCATGAGCCCGTCAGTCCAGGCCGTGGCACCGCATGCGTTAACGGCACCAGCTGCACCACGGCCTCATCTTGCCCGGCCTGCATATGCTGTTTGACATCACACACTCCACGCACTATCGCTACGCACAGCCGGTTCAGCTCGACACCCATCGTGTCATGTTCCGGCCACGCGGCAGTCATGATTTGCGAGTGCTCGCCACAAGTTTGGAGATTTCGCCCGAGCCAAAAGACGTGCGGCTGATTCATGATGTGTATTCAAACTCGGTGGCCATCGTTGAGCCCAGCTCACCGACTGCCGAGCTCAAGTTCGCCTGCAAGTTCACAGTTGAGAACGTCGGTGAGCGGGTGATCGATCTGCCGGTCGACGACGCGTTCGTTACCTATCCGTTCACTTATAGCGATGAAGATACCCTGGTGCTGCACCCGTATCTTCTGCCCTGGTACACCGATCCTGCCGGCGAGCT
>JANXNO010000309.1 GCA_025354075.1 Burkholderiales bacterium
GCTGCACGCGTGCTTGATCAAACCACCTTGACTAAAGAAGTGCTGGCCGAGCACATCGCGGCGCTCACACGGGCGCAGTGCCTGACGATGGCGCAAGCGGCGCTCGCGGTGGCCAACCCCAAGGCCACCTCAGACATTTGCGACGTTATCGAATCGATCGTCAATTTGCCTGAAATCAAGGCGGCCAAGGTGGCCAGAGCATGAAATTCCGCCTGCAAAATCTGCACTTCATCGGCATTGGTGGCATCGGCATGAGCGGTATCGCCGAGGTGCTGCATAACCAGGGTTACGTGGTGAGTGGCAGCGATGCTGCAAACTCGGTCACGCTGGAGCGGCTTGCTGCATTGGGCATTCGCACTTGCGTTGGGCACAGTGCTGCCAACCTGCAAGACGCTCAGGCAGTGGTCGTGTCGTCTGCGATCAAGGAAACCAATCCCGAAGTGATTGATGCGCGCCTGCGCAAGCTACCTGTCGTGCCACGTGCGTTGATGCTCGCGGAGCTGATGCGCATGAAGCGCGGCATCGCAATTGCGGGTACGCACGGCAAGACCACGACGACTTCGTTGGTCGCCAGTGTGCTCGCCGAAGGAGGCCTTGACCCAACGTTTGTGATCGGCGGTCGGCTGATCGCCGCTGGCTCGAACGCGCGTCTCGGCACCGGCGAATTTTTAGTCGCCGAAGCCGATGAATCTGATGCTTCTTTTCTTCACCTGTCGCCCACGCTCGCCGTCATCACCAATATTGATGCCGACCACATGGAGACCTACGAGCACAGCATAGATCGTCTGAAGCAGGCGTTCGTTGACTTCGCGCATCGACTGCCGTTTTATGGAACTTTGTACGCCTGCATTGATGACGCAGGTGTCGCGAGCATCTTGCCGCGCGTGGTTAAGCCTGTTGTCACTTACGGTCTTGAAGCTGGCGCTGACATTCGCGCTGTGGATATCGAAGCCGTCGGCGCGACCATGCACTTCACAGCGTTGCGCACTGGCTTCGCGCCGCTGCCGGTTGCAGTGCAAGTTGCCGGTCTGCACAACGTCCGTAACGCGCTCGCCGCGATTGCTATCGCTCAGGATTTGGGAGTGCCCGGTGAGGCAATCACACAAGCGCTGCACAGTTTCGGCGGCGTCGGTCGTCGCTTTCAAAGCTTTGGAAAAATTTCGCACAACAACGCGACGTTTGATTTGATTGATGACTACGGTCATCACCCCGTTGAGCTGAAAACCACGCTTGCCGCCGCGCGCGCTGCATTCCCCGGACGTCGTCTGGTGCTTGCATTTCAACCTCATCGCTATACGCGAACACGCGACCTGTTTGAGGACTTCGCTGCCGTGTTGTCCGATGTGGATGTGTTGTTGCTAGCCGAGGTGTACGCCGCTGGCGAAGCGCCGATCATTGCCGCCGACAGCCGTGCATTGGCCCGCGCAATTCGCCTGCGCGGGCGCGTCGAACCACTGTTCGTTGAAGATATTGAGCAGATGCCACAACAGGTGCTGCAACTGGTGCAAAACGGCGATGTGGTGATGACGATGGGCGCAGGCTCCATTGGCGCAACAGCCCAGAAAATTGTGAACACCGCAAGCGGAGCCGCTCATGTGGTCTGATGCACAATCCATCAACCGCCTAGCCGCGATCATCGCCGCGATTGCGACCATCGCGCTTGCTTGGTGCTTAACTTCTTGGGCGAGCTCCAAGAGCTACTTCGCTATCAAGCAAGTCAAGGTCGTGAACCAGCTTGCTGAGGTTGATCCGGGGTTGTTGGAGTCCGCGATTCGCACTGAATTGCGTGGTACGTTCTTTTCCATCGCACCGAGCCGCGCGCGCGCCACACTCAAAAAATTGCCGTGGGTGCGTGACGTTTCGATCAAGCGGCGCTGGCCTTATGCGCTGGATGTGAGCGTGGATGAACACCGCGCCATAGGCTACTGGAACGACAGCGATTTGCTGTCGGACCGTGGCGAAATTTTCCGCGCCGGGTCGAAGGCACCGATGCCGCGATTTGATGGCCCGGCTGCGTCCTCCGTTGAGGTGCTCAATCGTTATCAGGAGACCCGCGTGGCGCTTGCTGCACACGGCCTTGAGATTAAGGCCTTTTCCATGTCTCCTCGCGGAGCAATCACCGTCACCACACGCAACGACATGCAAATCGAATTTGGCCGTGAGCATTTTCAGGAACGACTGGCGCGCTTTGTAGCGCTATACGGAAATTGGTCAACCGCCTATCGCGGAGGTCTTGCGCGCATTGACCTTCGCTATAAAGCCGCGATTGCCGTGGCGCGCAACGCCAATGCCGCTGCCGAAGTTCAGAAAGGACAATCGTGAGCGAACTGATCGCAGCACTGGACATCGGCACCTCGAAAGTCGTCGCACTGGTCGCAGAGGTTGATGCCGCTGGCCAGCTCAACGTGATCGGCTTTGGTGAGCAGCCTTCGCTCGGTTTGCGCAAGGGCATGGTCGTTGATATTGACGCCACCACCAACTCGGTCGCCGCTGCGGTACGCGAGGCTGCGGCGATGGCCAATTGCAAAGTGACCGACGTGTACGTTGGTATTGCGGGCGCACACATTCGCAGCTTGAACTCCAGTGGCATGGTCGCGATGAAAGACTCGGAGGTCACCGAGGCTGATATGGAGCGTGTGGTCGAAACCGCGCGCGCCATCGCGATTCCGAACGACCAGAAAGTGCTGCACACGCTGCCACAGGAATACATCATTGACGGACAGGAAGGCGTGCGTCGTCCGCTCGGCATGAGTGGCCGTCGTCTGGAAGTCAAGGTTCACATCGTGACCGGCGCCGTGTCCGCTGCCGACAACATCGAGAAGTGCGTTCGCCGCTGTGGTTTGAACGTGTTGGAACTGGTGCTGCAACCGCTCGCGTCAGCGGCGGCCTGCCTCACCACCGACGAGATGGAGATCGGCAT
>JANXNO010000344.1 GCA_025354075.1 Burkholderiales bacterium
CAATGCGGAACAGGAGGGCGTAGCCAATTTGGCCAGCGGCTCCGGTGACGGCTACACTAACGGGGGCTTTCATTTCTCGATTTCCTTTTTCTGGAGTGCGTGGGGTACGCAACGATGTGCTTGACGGGGAACAACCCTTAATTCTCGCGCAAATGGCTTGCAATTCCACTTTGCCCAAGGGGTGTCGACCGTTTGCCAATGTTGCGCTGCGCAATTGTCGAATCCAGCACAAATTATTCCGCAAAAAGCTGAGCGCGTCAATGGCTCTTATGTCTTATATAAGACATAAGACCACTGATTGCGAAGAATCCATTTTTGCGCAACAATCCACGCATGAGTGAAGTCGCCCTGGTCTCTCCCCCGCAGTATCCGCCGCCGGAGACACCCTCATTTCAGCCGCTGTACCAGCAGATCAAGGGCCTGTTGACGCAGCGTCTTGAAACTGGGGAATGGCGCCCCGGCCAGGCGATTCCCAGCGAACAGGATCTGGCCGCACAATTCAGCGTGAGTCAGGGCACCGTGCGCAAGGCCATCGACGAACTGGCCGGTGAGAATCTGGTCGTCCGGCGTCAGGGCAAGGGCACTTTTGTTGCAACGCACACTGAAACCAAAAGCTCCATGTTTCGCTTTTTGAGGATGCGTCGCAACGACGGCCAGGATGAATACCCCGCCAGCGAACTGATCGACGTGAAACGAAGTCGCGCCAACGCCGACATCGGTCGTAGCCTCGATATGAAGGCAGGCGACGCGATACTGATCCTGCGTCGGTTGCTGCGTTACGGTGGCGAGCCGACCGTGCTCGACGAAATTACGTTGCCCGCCGCATTGTTTAAAGGCCTGACCAAGGAACGTTTCGACGCTTACGAAGGCTCAATGTACGGATTTTTTGAAACTGAATTTGGCGTGCGCATGCTGCGCGCCGAAGAACAGATTAAGGCCGTTACGGCCGACCCGGTCACGGCCGAGGCGTTGCGCGTCGGTATGGGCTCGCCGCTGTTATGCGTGGAGCGCATCACGTATACCTATGCAGATAAGCCAGTTGAATTCAGACGAGGGCTGTGCACCACACGCAGCCATCATTACGCCAACACGTTGAGTTAGATTACATTTTTATGGAGCGCATTGAATGAGCGAAAACATTTCCGCACCACTCGCGAAAACCAGAGCGCGACCGGTATTTCGCAATATCGGGTTTGCTGAACTGGCGAATTACCGTCTGCCGATTCCAGGCGTCGCGTCTATCGTGCACCGCATTACAGGCATCGCATTGTTTGTGTGCCTGCTGTTTTTGCTGGCCATGTTGCAAATGAGTCTTAAATCAGAAGCTGGATTCGAGGCATTCCGCAATATTGTGTGGGCCAATCCGTTCGCCAAAATCGTCTTGATCGGCCTGCTTTTTGCGATCACTTATCACATGATCGCAGGGCTGCGGCACATGGTGCAGGACACCAACGCCTGGCTCGATCTGCCCACTGCCCGTGCCACCGCATTTGCGGTATTTGCGCTCAGTTTGCTTGTAACCGCGCTTATCGTCTGGAGGCTTTGGTAATGGCTGCAGCGTCGAAATTTGTTTCAGAGTGGTGGTTGCAGCGTATCAGCGCTGTTCTCGTTACAGCGTACGTTTTTTTGGTGCTTGGGCTGCTGCTTGTGAACGGTACGCCGAACGCGATGCAATGGCAGGCGTTGTTTGCCAACACGGGCTTCAAGCTCGCCACGCTGCTCGCGATTCTCGCGACCGCGTATCACGGCCTGGTGGGCGCGATGCACGTGTGGCCGGATTACGTCAAGAACCGCGCGGTGCTTGCGGTGTTAAACGCGTATACGTGGTTGGCGTCCGCAGCGGTGGCGCTGTGGTCGGTCTACATTCTTTTTGGTATGAAATAAGGGCTCGCTGTTTTATGGGTCTCACAGTTCACAAGTACGATGCAGTGGTGATTGGTGCCGGCGGTGCCGGTATGCGTTGCTCACTGCAACTGGCGCGCGCAGGCTTGCGTGTCGCCGTTCTCTCTAAAGTGTTTCCGACGCGCTCGCATACGGTCGCGGCGCAGGGCGGCATCGGTGCGTCGCTCGGCAATATGGACGAGGATAACTGGCACTACCACTTCTATGACACGGTGAAAGGCTCCGACTGGCTCGGAGACCAGGACGCCATCGAGTTCATGTGTCGCGAAGCGCCCAAGGTCGTGTACGACCTCGAACACATGGGCATGCCGTTTGACCGCAATCCGGACGGCACAATTTATCAGCGCCCGTTCGGTGGCCACAGCGCCAAGTACGGCGAAAAGCCTGTGCCGCGAGCCTGCGCAGCTGCTGATCGCACGGGTCATGCCATGCTACACACACTGTATCAGCAGAACGTCAAAAGCAAAACGACGTTTTTCGTTGAATGGATGGCGCTTGACATCATTCGCGATGCTGAAGGCGACGCGGTCGGTGTCACTGCGCTCGAAATGGAAACCGGCGAAGTTGCGATCTTTCACGCCAAATGTGTGTTGTTTGCAACGGGTGGTGCCGGCCGAATCTTTGCTGCGTCTACCAACGCATTCATCAATACCGGCGATGGATTGGGCATGGCGGCGCGCGCAGGGATTCCGCTTGAAGACATGGAGTTCTGGCAATTCCACCCCACCGGCGTGCATAACGCAGGCGTGTTGCTGACAGAGGGCTGCCGTGGTGAGGGCGCAATCCTGCGCAACAAAGACGGCGAACGCTTTATGGAGCGCTACGCGCCGAAGCTAAAGGATCTTGCGCCGCGCGACTTCATCTCGCGCTGCATGGATCAGGAAATTAAGGAAGGTCGTGGTTGCGGGCCGAATGGCGATTACATCGCGCTCGACCTGACGCACTTGGGTGCCGAGACGATCATGAAGCGGTTGCCCTCGGTGCATGAGATCGGCAAGAACTTTGCCAACGTTGACGTGATTAAGGAAGCAATCCCGGTCGTGCCGACGATTCACTACCAGATGGGCGGCATCCCGACCAATATTCATGGGCAAGTGGTGGTGCCGAAAGAGGGCAATCCAAACACAGTGATCAATGGCTTGTACGCGATTGGCGAATGCTCATGCGTGTCAGTGCACGGCGCGAATCGCCTTGGTACAAACTCGTTGCTTGATCTGCTGGTCTTCGGTCGCGCTGCGGGAAATCACCTCGTTGAAACCGCGCTGGCAAGCCGCGCCTTCAAGCCTTTGCCTGCCAACGCGGGTGATTACTCGCGTGCACGTATTGCCAAGCTTGACGATTCGAGCAGCGGCGAATATCCGCAAGATGTAGCCAACGATTTGCGCAAATCCATGCAGTTGCATGCAGGTGTTTTCCGCACCCAGAAGACAATGGACGAAGGCGTGGTTCAGGTGCTCGCAATCGCTGAGCGGGCGGAGAGCCTGTCGCTGAAAGACAAGTCCAAAGTGTTCAACACAGCGCGCATTGAGGCGCTTGAAGTCGCCAATCTGATGGAGGCGGCCAAGGCCACGATGGTCTCGGCGGCTGCCCGCCATGAGAGCCGTGGCGCTCACTCCGTCGATGATTACAGTGACAGTGTCGAGTTTCCGCTCGGTCGCAATGACAAGGAGTGGATGAAACACACGCTCTGGTATTCCGAAGGCAACCGCCTCGACTACAAGCCGGTGAACCTGAAACCGCTCACGGTCGACTCCATTCCGCCTGTCAAGCGCACGTTTTAAGTCTGTTCAAAGAGAGAAGTTGTAATCATGGACAAACGCATTTTCGAAATCTATCGCTACGATCCCGACACTGACGCGAAGCCGTACATGAAGACCTACGAGGTTGAACTGGACGGCTCCGAGCGCATGCTGCTCGACGTTTTGATGAAGCTCAAAAAGCAGGATGATTCGATCAGCTACCGTCGCTCATGCCGCGAAGGCGTGTGTGGTTCGGATGCGATGAACATCAACGGAAAAAATGGTCTGGCTTGCCTGACCAACATGCTCATATTGCCGCAAAAAATCACACTGCGTCCGCTTCCGGGGCTGCCCGTGGTGCGCGATCTGATCGTCGACATGAGCCAGTTCTTCAAGCAGTATCACTCGATCAAGCCCTACATCGTGAACGACACGGTGCCGCCGGAAAAAGAGCGCCTGCAGTCTCAGGAAGATCGCGACGAATTGAACGGTCTGTACGAGTGTATTTTGTGCGCCTGCTGCTCAACCAGTTGCCCAAGTTTTTGGTGGAATCCGGATAAGTTTGTGGGGCCTGCGGGTCTGCTTGTGGCGTATCGTTTCGTGGCAGATAGCCGAGATCACGACACCGCTGAGCGCCTCGACAATCTCGAAGATCCTTACCGCCTGTTTCGCTGCCACACGATCATGAATTGCGTGGATGTGTGCCCGAAGGGGCTGAACCCGACGCGCGCGATTGGCAAGCTCATAGAGATGCTGGTCAAGCGAGCGGCGTAGCTCATGATCACCGACCTTCAGCTCTCCAAACTGCGCTGGCGCTGCCGTCGCGGTTTCCTGGAGAACGATCTGATCCTGACACGGCTGCTTGATCGTCGCGGTGCGGATTTTACGACTGAGGAACACGAGCAGTTGCTATCACTGATCGCCCTTGACGACAACGATCTTTGGGAAATTATTGCCGGTCGAACGGACGTATTTCCCGCGGGTGCCGATGCGATGGTCTCTATCCTGCGGCAGACGCGCGTGACACACTGAAAATAATGACTATAAAAATAGTTCGCGACTTGAGATACTTCCACAAAACCGTCCTAACCGTGATTTGCTAATCACTGAAACTTGAAACGGAGAACCTCTATGACCGCCTCCTCCACAGCAACACTCTCCTTTAGCGATGGCTCGCCGAGCGTTGAATTTCCCGTCCTCAAAGGCACAGTAGGGCCTGATGTCATTGACATCAAAACGCTCTACGCCAAGACCGGAAAATTCACCTACGATCCAGGTTTTATGTCGACGGCGGCGTGCCGTTCGGCGATCACCTACATCGACGGCGACAAGGGTGAGCTGCTGTACCGCGGTTATCCGATTGAGCAGATCGCAACCAACTGTGACTACCTCGAAACTTGCTATCTGTTGTTGAACGGCGAGTTGCCTAATCTCGATCAGAAAACCGCGTTCGTTGACAACGTGACGCATCACACGATGGTGCATGAGCAGATGCAGTTTTTCCTGCGGGGCTTCCGTCGCGATGCGCATCCGATGGCCATCATGACCGGGCTGGTCGGCGCATTGTCGGCGTTCTACCATGACACGCTCGACATCAACAATCCCGAGCATCGGCACATCGCGGCGATTCGTTTGATTGCCAAGATGCCGACGCTGGTGGCGATGACGCACAAATATTCGGCAGGGCAGCCGATGATTTACCCGAAGAATGATTTGTCGTA
>JANXNO010000352.1 GCA_025354075.1 Burkholderiales bacterium
GTCCCAAACCAACGGATCTTCGCTCTCAACGCGGCGCTTCGCTTCCTTGATGGTTTTCGCTTCGCCCATTTGTTCAAGGCGATTGAAGATGAACGGCTTGAACAATTCCAGTGCCATTTTCTTCGGTAATCCACACTGATGCAGTTTGAGCTGCGGGCCCACAACGATGACCGAACGACCCGAGTAATCTACGCGCTTACCAAGCAAGTTTTGACGGAAACGACCCGACTTACCCTTGATCATGTCTGCGAGAGACTTCAAAGGACGCTTATTGGCACCCGTCATCGCTTTGCCACGGCGACCGTTGTCAAGCAATGAATCCACGGACTCTTGCAGCATGCGCTTTTCGTTGCGCACGATGATATCCGGCGCTTTGAGTTCGAGCAAACGCTTGAGGCGGTTGTTACGGTTAATCACACGACGATACAAATCGTTGAGATCTGAGGTCGCAAAGCGACCGCCATCCAATGGCACCAACGGACGAAGTTCTGGCGGCAACACCGGCAGAACTTCAAGCACCATCCAGTCAGGCTTGATGCCTGACTTCAGGAATGCTTCCAGCACTTTTAGGCGCTTGGAAATTTTCTTGATTTTTGCTTCCGAAGAGGTCGCGCCCAATTCACCACGAAGGCGCTCCGCGTCCTCCGCAACGTGAATCGAGGACAACAATTCGCGCACGGCTTCCGCGCCCATCAGCGCGCGGAAATCGTCACCGAACTCTTCGGTTTTGGCGATGTAGTCATCTTCGGTCAAAAGCTGACCGCGTTGCAGCGGTGTGAGACCGGGATCAACAATCACGAAGGCTTCGAAATAAAGTACGCGCTCGATATCACGGAGCGTCATGTCTAGCACCATGCCCAAACGTGACGGCAGCGATTTCAGGAACCAGATGTGCGCGACAGGCGAGGCCATTTCGATGTGGCCCATGCGCTCGCGACGCACCTTGGTGAGGGTGACTTCAACGCCGCACTTTTCGCAGATCACGCCACGATGTTTGAGGCGTTTGTACTTACCGCACAGGCATTCGTAGTCTTTAATTGGGCCAAAAATTTTGGCGCAAAACAAACCATCACGCTCAGGTTTGAACGTGCGGTAGTTGATGGTTTCCGGCTTTTTGACTTCGCCAAAAGACCACGAACGAATGCGTTCGGGCGAGGCGAGGCCAATTTGAATGGCGTCAAACTCTACGTTCGGGGTCGTCTGTTTGAACAGGTCTAATAAAGCGTTCATTGCATGTCCCTTTCTGTGAGTTACTTACGAACCAGGTCGATATCAATACCGAGCGACCTGATTTCTTTGACCAGCACGTTGAACGATTCCGGCATACCGGCCTCGATTTTGTGCTCGCCCTTGACGATGTTTTCGTACACCTTGGTACGACCATTCACGTCATCCGACTTGACCGTCAACATCTCTTGCAGCGTATAGGCTGCGCCATACGCCTCAAGTGCCCATACTTCCATTTCACCGAAGCGCTGACCACCGAACTGAGCTTTACCACCGAGCGGCTGCTGCGTCACAAGGCTGTATGGGCCAGTCGAACGTGCGTGCATCTTGTCATCAACCAAGTGATGCAGTTTCAATACGTGCATGTAACCAATCGTCACTGGACGATCAAACGCTTCGCCGGTGCGCCCATCGAAAAGTGTTACCTGACCTGACGACGGCATGTCGGCCAGCTTGAGCATGCTCTTGATTTCCGCTTCCGTAGCACCGTCAAACACTGGCGTCGCGAACGGTACGCCGTGACGCAGGTTTTGCGCAAGTTCTGTGACCTCGCTGTCCGACAGCGAAGTCAGCTCCTGACGCGAACCGACATCGTGATAGAGCGGCTCGATAAAGCTACGAATCTCTTTGACGTTGGCTTGCTGCTTGAGCATCGCGTCGATCTTGTTGCCGATACCTTTTGCGGCCCAGCCCAGATGGACTTCGAGAATCTGCCCGACGTTCATCCGTGATGGCACGCCAAGCGGATTTAGCA
>JANXNO010000353.1 GCA_025354075.1 Burkholderiales bacterium
CTTCGGGGGATACAGCCGTTATTTCCTTGGCCCAAAAGCTTGGCGCTCGGTAGCCTGGATGCCACTCCAGCTCAGGCGGGCGTTGGGTGCTGCATTGACTACAGTCCCCTCGGCTACCTTGAACCAACTCGCGGGTCTTCTGGGCTCACGAATCGGCATTGCACTGCCGGGGGACAAGCTGCACAAGGTGGGGCGCCGTCTGTACAACGCGCGAACCCAAGACGATTTCTATGTGTCACTGGTTTCGGAATGGATGGAGTTCGAGCCGATGGTGATTGACAGCGTTGTTCCATCCAACTTGATGGAAGACCGATCCCGTTGGCCGCGATTGTCGGATCCGGTCGCGACGATGATGGTCATGGATGGCTTGACCTATCTACCCGACGACATTTTAGTCAAGGTCGACCGCGCCTCGATGGCGGTATCGCTGGAAACGCGTGCGCCGTTCCTCGATCGGGATTTGATGGAATTTGCCTGGAGCCTGCCGATGTCGATGAAGCTGCGGGATGGCAAGGGCAAATGGCTGCTGCGGCAGTTGCTGAATCGGCATGTGCCACGCGCACTGGTGGAGCGCCCGAAGATGGGTTTCGCCATTCCCCTGGATGACTGGCTGCGCGGACCGCTGCGCGAGTGGGCGGAGGCTTTGCTGGCTGAGGGTCGCCTGCGCCGTGAAGGGTACTTCGATCCTGCGCCGATCCGCGCGACTTGGGGTCGACATGTGCGTGGCGAAGGCTCGTTTGGCTATCGGCTGTGGTCTGTGCTGATGTTTCAGGCGTGGCTTGAACAACAAGTGTGACCCAGGCCCCTGCACTGCAGCCGAATTTTGCTGATCATTTCGTTCGCTGATGCGCTATTGATGTTTTCACTAATTCTGCAGAAGAAACTAGTCGAAGTGGTGGTACGAGTCCAAGCTAAACGGCGATCCTATTCCGGAGAGAGAACGGCTAGAGGAAGACGGTGACACGGAGGACAACATTACATTGTCGGAGAAGCTCCCAATCCCCCTGTCCCTCACTGCAGAATGGAAATAAAGCAGGCACCTTCATTCCTGAAAAGAAGCGGGTTGACTCAAATGCGAATGTCTCGCTCAGGGCAAATGGGTCGTTTTCGCAACTGGCGGTCGCGAGATATGGACGAGTATTTATGTTGCGGTTACTGGAAAATTTCGCATGATTCCTTACTGGTTATTCTTTGCTTTAGTCGCTTCAATTGCAATTGGTGCGAAAACATCGTCTCTGCGACCGTTTAAATCAAATGATCGTCGTGACAGTCCGCTCGGATGGATGGCCATGTTTGTTGTTCTCACCATGTTTGTGGGGCTCCGGCATGAGGTCGGCGGCGATTGGGGAACCTATGAGCGGCACTATTTTGAGATGGAGGGTGCGGATTTTGATGAAGCACTTCAACACACTGATCCCGCGTATTACATAGTGAACTGGCTGTCAGCCCAATTGGGCGGCGGCATTTATCTAGTTAATTTGATTTGTGCTGCCGCTTTCAGTTGGGGGTTAATTGCTCTGTGCCGAGTGTTGCCGCAGCCGTGGCTTGCGCTCACCGTGGCAACGCCGTATCTCATCACAGTGGTGGCTATGGGCTACACGCGCCAAGGTGTGGCCGTCGGCTTTGCCATGCTGGGAATGGCTGCCTTCAGCCGTGGTAGGGTAATGCGCTACTTGGTTTGGGTGGCGGTCGCCGCTACATTTCATAAATCTGCTGTGCTGTTGTTTCCCATCGCCGCGCTGGCGGCACCCCGAAATAAGTTGCTCACCATCGTTGCAACAGCAGTCGTTTCAGGGGCGTTATACGTGTGGCTGCTTCAAGATAGCGTGGAGACGCTGTCGCAGAACTATCTGGACGCCGAGTATGGTTCCGAAGGGGCACTGGTTCGAATAATAATGAATGTGTTGCCTGCGCTGATGGTTCTTTTTTTATTCCGCAGAATGACAATCCAACCCGCAGAAAGGAATCTGTGGTTGGTGCTTTCCGCGATGTCGTTACTGGCACTGCTCGCCCTTGCAGTGTCATCGTCGTCCACGGCGGTGGACCGTGTAGCGCTTTACATGATTCCGATTCAACTTGCGGGGTGGGCAAGTATTCCCCAACTGCTGGATTCAGGCCGATCGTCCCAGTTTTGGACGTTAGCTGTGGTGGCTTATTCCTTGACCGTACTTTTTGTCTGGCTAAATTTTGCCGAGCACGCGTATGCATGGCTGCCGTATCACTCGTGGCTGTTTTTATGAGCCAATAATGCGTGAACCGAGCCTACCGTAATCGCTGATTCGTAACGCATATTATTTTGCTTATTTACCTCTACACGTTTCTTACGATGATCGTCACCAAGTTCGGCCATTGCTGTGAGCCTTAGCAAGCCGAACCCTGCGCAGGCTTACTGTAGCGTATTGATTTGCATCAACACCGCGTGGAACCTCGCTAATTTTCGTGCTGGTTTAATCGGCGGACTTCAAGATGCGGGCTATGACGTGACCGCGGTCGCGCCTGCAGACGGCTACGAGACAAGCCTGAATTGTCGCTTTGTCCCGCTCAAGATGGATAACGGCGGTACGCATCCTGTACGCGACGGGCTGCTGCTGCTTCGCTTCATTCGCTTGTTGCGGTCTGAACGGCCCGACGTATTTTTGGGTTACACAGTCAAGCCGAACGTGTACGGCTCCATTGCTTGCCGCTGGCTCGGTATTCCCGTCATCAACAATATCGCAGGCCTGGGGGCCGCGTTTGTGCGCACCAGTTGGCTGACGCACTTAGTGCGCGGTTTGTATCGGTTGGCGCTGCGGCGCTCGGCGGTCGTGTTTTTTCAGAACGAGGATGACCGGGCGTTGTTCGTATCTGGCGGGATCGTGCGCGCTGAGCAGACTGCACGATTGCCCGGATCGGGGGTGAATTTGCAGCGGTTCGTTTTGCAGCCCATGCCACGATCCGAGACGTCCGGGAATGGGTCGGTCACGTTCCTATTGATCGGTCGCCTATTGTGGGACAAAGGCGTGGGCGAGTTTGTGCAGGCGGCTCGTTTGTTGCGCGGGCGTGGTCTGAATGTGCGCTTTCAACTGCTTGGCTTTTTGGATGTCAAAAACCCGTCCGCCGTTCCGCGTGAGCACGTTGATGCGTGGTGTGCGGAAGGTTTGGTTGAATATCTTGGCATGACCGACGATGTGCGCCCACATATCGCGGCGGCTGATTGCATCGTTCTGCCTTCTTACCGCGAGGGAGTGTCGCGCACTTTGCTGGAGGCGGCCGCCTCTGGTCGCCCAATCGTGACCACGGATACACCGGGTTGTCGCGATGTAGTGGAGGATGGCGTCACGGGTCTGCTGTGCCGCGTGCGCGATGCGGACGATCTTGCAGCGAAAATCGCGCAGATGACGGAGATTGGCGCTGCCGCGCGAAGCGAAATGGGGAGGCAAGGACGCAGAAAAGTGGAGCGGGAATTTGACGAGCAACTGGTCATTAAGATGTATTTGAGCGCGATTGAAAAAGTGTTAAGCGCTCAAGCAACACGCCCAACCAGCGTACGTGGCGAAAAATAGCGCGACTGGTACCGTTTGGCGCGGGCATCATGCGCGGGTGTGTAACAACGCCTGGTGTCACATCGAACTGGAAATGAAGTAGTGCGCACGTTCGACTGGTGGATTCTTGGTTCAAAGCTGGCGGCTACGCTAAGCGATCCAATCATTTGGGTGATCGCGTTGTTGGCTTTAGGCTTGATGTTTCAGCGGCGTCGGTCGCGCGTATCGATGGGATGCGCCTTATCTGCGCTTATGACCTTGTTCTTGAGCAGTTGGCAGCCGGCATCGACATGGGCACTGCTAAAGTGGGAGAGTCGATATGCCGTTCCAGAGCAGCCCGTTGCAACATTTCACGGATTCATCGCACTCGGCGGCATAGATAATTTTGATGATGCCGCGTTGCGTGAAAACCGACGGGCGCTCGGCTTTTGGTTCCGTCGAAATTTGTAACTGACAATCCCCAAATGACATTTATTTTCGGGCGACAGCATGCCAAGCGCGCAACTTGATCAACCTGATCAACCTGAGGCGGACAAGGTCGAGGCTTAC
>JANXNO010000334.1 GCA_025354075.1 Burkholderiales bacterium
CGGAGCCGTTCGAGCGGGACCGCAGCGATGTGGATGATGATCCCAAATTTGCGGCGGAGGTGGTCGCTGCGCGGCAACGTCGTCTTGCGAAATGATTCTGATCGATACCTGCTTGTGGATTGAGTCCATTTGCCAGACGCCGACGGGAAAACAGCATCAAGCCCTATGGTCGCACCCCGACGAAATCATCGTGCCGACCCTGTTGCAATTTGAATTGCGACGATGGGCGAATCGCGCGCTTCGCGAGGACGAAAATGCCGAGGTCCTGGTCACAACACGCAACTGCCAAATCGTGGCCCTGACGGAGGCCATCGCACTGCTCGGAGCCGACTATTCAACGCAATACAAGTTGCCAGCGATTGACGCCATGATCTACGCGACAGCGGTGGAACACAACGCCACACTCATTACCTGCGATTCGCTCTTTGAAGGATTACCATTGGTGGACTATCACGCCAAATTGACGCAATAATCGAACTCGTTCATTGGAGCCATCATGACCGCCCGCCCAGACACTTTCCCTTTCAATTCCGATCAATCATCTGCGATCCTGCGTCGTGTGACCAAGCAGTGGGACGACGACATCGTTCCGCAGTTGATTGACTATGTGAAACTGCCGTCGAAGTCGCCTGCGTTTGAGGCGGACTGGAAGCGGGCGGGGCAGATTCAATTGGCGATTGAGCAGGCGCAAAAGTTCGTTGCGGCGCAGCCGGTAAAGAACATGCTGCTTGAAATCATCACGCTGGAAGGCCGCACGCCGGTGTTGTTCTTTGACATTCCGGGCACCGGAACCAAGGCGAACGGCAAGACGGTTCTGCTTTACGGTCACCTTGATAAGCAGCCCGAAATGACCGGCTGGCGCGATGATTCCGGTCCGTGGACGCCGTTGGTTGAAGACGGCAAACTGTATGGTCGTGGCAGTGCCGATGATGGTTACGCGGTGTTCGCAACGCTGGCAGCGGTGCTCGCGCTGGATGCTGAAAACATTTCGCGTCCGCGTTGCTTCGGATTGATCGAAACCTGTGAGGAATCGGGTTCGTTCGATCTGCCGCCGTACCTTGACGCGCTATCGCCACGCATGGGCGATGTTGGCCTCGTTGTCGCCTTGGATTCTGGCGCTGGCAGTTATGACGAGCTGTGGGCGACGACCTCGTTGCGCGGCTTGGTGAACGGCACGATGACCGTGCGCATGTTGACTGAGGGTGTGCATTCGGGTGACGCGGGCGGTGCTGTCCCATCCACCTTCCGCATCGCACGGCAACTGCTGGATCGCATTGATGATTCGGCGACCGGCATGACCAGATCACCCGTGTTCAGCGCGCCGATTCCGGACGAACGAATCCGGCAAGCGCAGCAGGCGGCGGATATTCTGGGCGATGTGGTGTGGAAGCGTTTTCCGTGGCAAAGCTGCGGCGGCGCGCATGAGTTCACGTTGCCGACGAGCAAGGACCCGGTGGAATTAATCTTGAATCGCACTTGGCGTGCGTCGTTGTCCATCGTTGGCGCGGATGGTTTGCCGCCGACTTCTGCAGCAGGCAATGTACTGCGTCCTTACACGGCGCTGAAGCTCTCGCTACGCATTCCGCCGACGGTTGATGGCGCGGCGGCTGCGGCTGAAGTCAAGCAACTCGTTGAAAGCAACACTCCGTACAACGCCGACGTGAGCTTCACGGGCGGCGGCTCCAGTGGCTGGAACGCGCCTGCGTTTGCGCCGTGGCTGACAGTTGCGCTAGATGCCGCGTCAATGCATTACTTCGGCAAGCCCGCTGCCTACATGGGCGAAGGCGGTACGATCCCGTTCATGGGCATGCTGGGTGTGAAATTTCCACATGCGCAAATGTTGGTCACCGGTGTGCTGGGGCCAAAATCGAACGCGCACGGCCCGAATGAGTTTTTGCATATCGAATACGCGAAAAAAGTGACGGCTGCTACGGCGCTGGTGATCTCGGCGGTTTAAGCACGCAAGGGTCTCGTGCGTACTTGCGGGCAGGGCTCGCACGAGCGTAAGCCCAGCATCGTATCGCTCTGGGACGCTCACAGCTTTTTTGTGAAAGCCATATTTGAATTGGCCTGATAAGACATTTTTGGCAAAAATCGACTTCTGATAAAAATCGCATTAAGCCCTTATGCGCAAAGGGCCGCCCGCAAATTGCGGATGACCCAATGTCTTGTCTTGGGGCGGAGTAATCCGTGCGGCGCGCAGGGCGATGTTCGTGCGACAGCGAGTGTGTGACAAACCCGCCTTTCTCAATCGCAAAATATCTGGCGGCACACCACTTCGCGCATGCCCCGCTGTATGCTCTCCCCTTAAATTCTTGCACTTGCCACCAGGGGAATTATGAATACAGGGGTAACGTCTCGTCGCCGTGTTGCGGTGTTCACGAGTTTTGTGCTTTCGGGCGCGTTGAGTCTGGCTGCGTTCGCAGTCAATCTGGGGCAAAACGCCTCGCCCTTCAGCGGTGCGCCGCAGACGGTGGATACCGTTAGTTACCGCAGCAACATGGGGCGACACAAGGTCCTGATCGAGCGCGACGACGCCGAGCGAGCCATAAACGTTGGCGCTACACGCAACCTGAACTACGACGCATTTCAGGTGATTGAAGTCGATCGGGCTACCGCTGATCGCCTAATTGCATCGGGCATCGCCAGCAATGCCGACGCCCAGAATCTGATCCTGCTCAACTCGGGTGCTGTGGATACCACCGCGCCGGAAGTGTTTGCCAACAACTCGAAGGCGTTGTCGATTGGCTCAGGCAAACAGTTGCATCTGGTGCAGTTCCCCGGCCCGATCAAGCCTGAGTGGTACGCGCAACTGGAAGCCACGGGTGCCCAGATTGTCAATGCAATTCCAAGCAATGCTTACATGATTTACGGCGACGCAGTCGCCCTCGACAACGTCGCGGCACTCGCCGTCAGCGGCACTGCACAGTGGCACGGCCCCTACCTGTCGACATACAAATTGCAGCCGGGCGTGCTTGCGGCTAGCGAGGTAGAGGCGGCGAAATCGCTGACGACGCGCAACATAAATCCGTCAAAAGCCGGCTCGACGTATCGGGTGCAACTGGTACGCGATCCATCCGCCAATCCGGTCACCGAATCACTACTTGGCAACACGAACGTCGTCTCGCGCAACGAGATTGCGGGCTACGTCAATCTGATCATGACCATTCCGCCAGAGCTCATGGATACGTTCAGCAAGCGGCCAGATGTTATTTCCATCGCCGTGTACCGTGAGCCGAAGCGCATGGATGAGCGACAAAACATGATCATGGCCGGCAATCTGACCGGCGGCACGCCGAACGCGGGCAACTATTTCACTACGCTTACAAACTGGGGACTGACGCAAACGCAGTTCGCGAACTCGGGCCTCGTCGTTGACGTAACCGACGATGGCGCTGATCGCAATCCGGGCGGGGCCGATCCCGGAACCATTGCGAGCAACTCCAACACAGGCCCGGTAGCCACGCGTCACTTTGTGCTGCGCGAAGGGGGTGTTGCCAATGGCACGTCGCGCTTCCTGTACAAGGGCCGCTGGGGCACGGCATCGACCACTGACGGAGGCTTGGGTTTCAGTGGGCATGGCCAGCTCAACATGAGCATCGTCGGTGGCTACGTACCCGACACGCTGGACACCGGAAACACGCTGGTACATCGCGACGCGCAGGGTTTCCGCTTCGGCCTCGGTGTTGCGCCTTTTGTGCGACTCGCGAATTCAGTCATCTTCGACCCAGATTTCACCAAACCAAACTACGCCAACATGCTGAGCGCTGGCTACCAGAATGGCACCCGTATTAGCAGCAACAGTTGGGGCGCTGACAGCGCCGGTGCTTACGACGCTGACGCACAGACGTACGACATTCTGGTTCGTGATTCGCAATCGGGGACTGCGGGCAACCAGCAAATGTTGGTCGTGTTCGCCGCAGGTAATGCGGGGCCAGGCCCGCAGACGGTCGGTTCACCGGGTAGCGGCAAGAACGTGCTGACGGTAGGTGCGGGTGAGAACGTACGCTCGCATTCGACGGCCAATGGCGGTAATCCAGGCAACACAACCGGCAGCGACGGCTGTGGCACGCTGGATGCGGAAGCAAACAACGCCAACGACATGGCAACCTTCTCGTCGCGCGGTCCGACCGCCGACGGTCGCAAAAAGCCGGACATCATCGCGCCGGGAACCCATGTCACAGGCATGAGCTACGTTGCGCTTGGTCAAGACCCGACCTCTCCAGCCAATGGTCTTGGGGCCGCCGACGCAGCATTCCGCGCCAACGGGGTGTGCGGCATGCCGGGCGGTGGAATGGCTGGTAGTGCCTTCGATTTCTTCCCCCACACGCCAGCCCAGCGCTGGTACACAACGTCGTCGGGCACCAGCCATTCGACGCCCGCAGTGTCGGGCGCTGCTGCTTTGATCTACCAGCAGTTCCTGAATAACCCAAGCTACATCGGCGCCAATCGCACACCGGCCGGCTCGTCCCCGCCCAGTCCGGCGCTGATCAAGGCTTATCTCACCAATGCTGCACGCTACATGACCGGCACAGGCGCCAACGACACGTTGCCGTCGAACAGTCAGGGGATGGGTTCGGTCAATCTTGGCACAGCATTCGATAATGTGCAGCGCGTCATCCGCGATCAGGACGCGACGGACCGCTTCTCCGCGAGCGGACAGGTTCGCACGTACCTTGTCACAGTCACCAACGCTTCCGCACCGTTGCGCGTTACGCTAGCCTACACCGACAAAGAAGGCGCGACCAGCGGCAACGCCTTTGTCAACAATCTCGATTTGACTGTGACCGTTGCGGGCACGGCCTACAAAGGTAATGTCTTCTCCGGAGCCACATCGACTGCGGGTGGCAGCGCGGATCCGCGCAACAACCTGGAAAGCGTGTTTCTGCCCGCTGGCCTGGCCGTTGGTACGCCTGTCGCCATTCGAGTGATTGCAAGCAACATCGCGGGGCAGGCTGACCCGACGGTGGCTGGTC
>JANXNO010000394.1 GCA_025354075.1 Burkholderiales bacterium
TCTGCCGCGACCCACAGTCGCGGTCGCAACTTGGGTCGCGGCAGAGCCGCTCCTTCAGGTCGTACCGTCGGCTGATTTGTTTTCCTGACCCTGTTTCGCCTCATAGCTCTTAAAAAATGCTGCGCCGCACAAAAACACGGCAAGAGGCATACAATCCGCGCTCCCGCATTCGGATACTCGCCTATTCATGAGTTCAAACGTGTCCACGGCGCACCCCGCTAAACATCCACAGGGGGCGCAGTTGGCGGCCCTGTCCCTCGGCGCCGTTGGCGTTGTTTATGGAGACATTGGCACCTCGCCGCTGTACACGCTGAAAGAGGTTTTTTTCAACGCGCATCACAGCATTGCCCACACGCAGGCCAATGTGTTGGGGCTGTTGTCGTTGATCATCTGGGTGCTGACCATCGTGGTCGCGATTAAATACGCGTTTGTGATGCTGCGCGCCGACAACCAGGGCGAAGGCGGCACCATGGTGCTGCTGGCGCTGGCGCTGCGCGCGGTGACGGTGGTGACGCGGCGGCGCTACCTCACGTTGCTGGGCATTTTTGGCGTCGCGCTGTTCTTTGGCGATTCGATCATCACGCCCGCCATGTCGGTGCTCGGCGCGATGGAAGGCTTGGTCGAAATCAACCCGGATTTGAAGGTGGTTGTAGTGCCTGTGGCGCTGATCATTTTGACCGGTCTTTTTTATGTGCAAGCCAACGGCACCGGGCGCATGAGCAAGTGGTTCGGGCCGATCATGGCGTTCTGGTTTCTGGTATTGGGCGTCCTTGGTATCTATCACCTGTCGTCGAACCCCGCCGTATTGGTGGCATTCAATCCAATGTACGCGCTGCGCTTCTTGTTCGAAAACCCGAAGCTCGCGTTGATTGTGCTCGGCTCAGCGGTGCTCGCCGTGACTGGGGCCGAGGCGGTGTATGCGGACATGGGGCACTTTGGGCGCAAGCCGATTCGCATCGCGTGGTTCGGGTGGGTGATGCCGATGCTGGTGCTCAATTATTTGGGGCAAGGCGCGCTGATTTTGAAAACCTGCGCGGAGCAGGAAGCCGCCAACGCGGCGACCGCGTGCAAGATGCATCCGTTCTACGATCAGGTGCCGCACGCGATGCTGATTCCGATGGTGATCCTCGCCGGTTTGGCCACCGTGATCGCCTCGCAGGCGGTGATTTCTGGCGCGTTCTCGATTGGTCGGCAGGCGATTCAACTGGGCTTTTTGCCGCGCATGAAAGTGGTTCACACCTCGCACAAAAGCGAAGGCCAAATTTATCTGCCAGCGATCAACTGGCTGCTGTTTGTGCTGGTCTGCATCGTGGTGGTCGCGTTTCGCGGCACCGACAATCTCGCCGCAGCGTATGGGTTGGCGGTGACTGGCGCGATGCTGATCGACACCGTGCTGTTCGCGATTGTCGCCGTCGGTTTGTGGAAGTGGAACAAGCTCGGCGCGTGTGCGTTGGTCGGCGTGTTTTTGATTGTCGATATTGCGCTGCTGGCCTCCACCGCGATCAAGATCCCCGACGGCGGCTGGTTCCCGCTGGTGATTGCCTTCCTCGTGCTCGTATTCATGACCACATGGAAACGCGGCCGCAGCCTGATGTCGCAGCAGCGCAAAGAAACCGCACTGCCGTTAGCACCCATGATCGCCGCATTGTCGCGCGACGCTACACGCGTGCAGGGCACGGCGGTTTTCATGACGTCCACGCCGGACGAAATGCCCGCCGCGATGCTGCACAACCTGAAGCACAACAAAGTCCTGCATGAACGCAATATCGTGCTGCACGTTCATTTTGACGACGTGCCGCTGGTGACGCGCGCACGACGTGTCAAAGTCGAAGACCTTGGCAACGGTTTCTACAAAATGGTGGTCAATTACGGCTTCATGAACGCGCCGGACATCCCCAAAGCGCTGACCATCGCCGCCAAAGATCACAAGATCGACGTTGAGATGATGGACACCTCATTCTTCGTCTCGCGCGAGGTGCTAGTGCCGAATCCGTGTCAGCGGATTTCAGTATGGCGGCAACGGCTGTTCAGCCTGATGGCAAGGAATGCGCAGTCGGCAACGGCGTATTTCCAGATTCCGACCAATCGCGTGCTGGAGCTGGGTGCGCAGGTTAAGTTTTAGGTATAGCTTTCGGCTGTTACCCCCATTTTATCTGGGCTTAGGCGATGGTTTAGGCGTTTATCGACTCTTAGTTTTTTTAGCGCCAGGCCCAGGTGAAACAAGGCGCTCGACAAAAAGCTGAATGCCCTGCGACGGACAATCTACACGGTTCCGCTCCATTAGGCCTTGTGCATTTGCCCCTGCGCAAATGGCTCAACCATGCGCATATCCGCCCGACACGGCCTACGAGGGCTTCGTGAGCGTCAGCAAAATCTCTTTGGCAATCACCGCGCCGTCTGATTTCGGTGCGATTGTGATCAGCGCGTTGAGTTTTTGTTTGGCCTCAGGCACGCGGTTGTTTTTAACGAGCAAGCGCGCCGCCGAGTTGTAGTTCAACCCGCACTTGGGCACAGCGACTATGCCTTTGTCGAAAGTGGCCAGCGCAGTCACGACATCGCCTTGGGTCGCATACATCTGACCGAACGCTTCCCACAAGTTGCAACTTTTCGGCAGGAGTGCGAGACCGTCGTTGTAAACCTTGATCGCCTCGTCAAATCGTCCGAGCCCAACTTGCGTGCCTGCAAAGATCAGAAAATCTTGCTCCTCGCGAAGCGGGGTTGCAGCAACTAGACGACGCAAAGTGGCGTCAGCCTGTGCATACTCCCGTTTTAGATAATGAACATATCCGTTGAAGCTTTCTAGCGATGGTCGACCGCCGGCCCGCACATTCAATGTGTTGGCACGATCAGCCCACTCGAGTGCCTCCTCATATTCGCCTTTTTGAGCAAGTACAGCCGCAAGGTTGGAATACATGAAGATGT
>JANXNO010000465.1 GCA_025354075.1 Burkholderiales bacterium
GGGCATGTTCCTGATCGAGCACGTGATGGACGAAATTGCTCACGTGCTGGGTAAAGATCCACTCGACATTCGCAGCATGAATTTTTACGGCCTGACCGAGCGCAACGTGACGCACTACGATCAGCCGGTAGAAGACAACATTCTTCACGACATCGTGCCCGAGCTTGAGCGCCGCGCCGACTACCGTGCGCGTCGCGTGACTCTGCGCGAGCAAAACAAAACTAGTCGCATCATCAAGCGAGGGCTGGCGCTGACGCCGGTCAAATTCGGCATCTCATTCAACGCGACACATCTCAATCAGGCCGGAGCGCTTGTCAATGTTTATTCGGACGGCTCGGTCATCGTGAATCACGGTGGCACCGAGATGGGCCAGGGCCTGTTCACCAAAATCCGGCAGGTCGTGGCCGAGGAACTGGGCATTGATCCTGCTCGCATTCGCGTATCAACCACCGACACCAGCAAAGTGCCCAACACCAGCGCCACAGCGGCGTCAAGCGGTAGTGACTTGAACGGTATGGCGGCAAAAGACGCATGTGGCAAGTTGCGCGAACGGCTAGCGGAGTTTGCGGCAAAAAAATGGGACGTGAATGCATCCATCATTCGATTTGTGAGAGATGGAATCGAAGCTGAAAGTAACGGCACCACGCTGCGCATGCCATTTGACGAGCTCGTTCATGACGCATGGTTTGCGCGCGTTTCCTTGTCCGCGCAAGGCTTTTACAAGACGCCAAAAATTCACTGGAACCGGGATACGTTCAAGGGCCGTCCGTTCTACTACTTCGCGTATGGAGCGGCTTGCGCACAGGTCGCCATCGACACATTGACGGGTGAGATGAAAGTCGAACGCGTTGACATCCTGCACGATGTCGGCAGCTCGCTGAACCCGGCGCTGGATAAGGGACAGGTTGAAGGGGCGTTCATTCAGGGCATGGGCTGGCTGACGGGTGAAGAGCTGAAGTGGAACGGCAAAGGCGTGCTCACCACACATGCGCCGAGCACGTACAAAATTCCTACCGCCGCAGATATTCCAGAAACGTTCAACGTCTGGCTGGTCGAGAATTCACCAAACCGCGAAGACACCATTTATCGCAGCAAGGCGGTGGGCGAACCGCCGCTGATGCTCGCGTTCGCGGTGCATCAGGCGATTCGTGATGCAGTGAGTTCGGTCACCCATTACCGCGACACTGCAAAGCTCGCAGCGCCGGCGACATCGGAGGCGATATTGAACGCGGTCATGGCGGCGCAGCGCAACATCTGATGCAAACGCCCGGCGCTCACTTACTCGCATTACTAGATAGCGATACACCCGCTATCTGGGTTTGCGTGTCTGATGCAAAGGGCTCCGTGCCACGTGAGCGCGGCGCGATGATGATCGTCACCGCTCAACAAACGCTAGGCACCATTGGCGGCGGTCATCTTGAGCTGAAGAGCATCGAAGTCGCTCGCGAAATGCTTTTGCTAAATGCGGAGACCGCAACACGTCGGCATTTTCCGCTTGGCCCCGCGCTCGGTCAGTGCTGTGGTGGCGCGGTTGAAGTGGCGTTGATTCCCGTGCATGAAAGCGATCGGGCGATGTTGCTGCAATTGCAAATGATTGAGCAACAGGGCGGGCGGTTTGTCGTCGAGCGCGTGCTCGATACCGGCGCGCAGCTTGTGTTGCCGCTCTACTTTGCACACCGGATCATCCGTCTCGACGACGCACACGTTAAGCGGCGCGTGCTCGGGAAACACCGCATCGCGACCATCAATCCATCGCACCTGACAA
>JANXNO010000535.1 GCA_025354075.1 Burkholderiales bacterium
TGCTCGACTTTTTGACGCCGCACATAGCGGAAACGATCTGGCGGCCATTCGATATAGCGCGAACACGGGCTGGGCGCTGGGTGGTGAGGGCTTTTTGCAGCAGTTAGCACTGCTTTCCACGCGCAGGGTGGTTGCGCAACAGCCAGGAAGGCCACGGAGCATATTCGAGTCTGACCCTAATTAACTCTAATTAACTTCTAATTAACTCTCTCAGCATTCAAGTTCAAAGCACCACTAACTGCTCAGCGCTCGCGCCAATCACGGCCTCTCGGCGAATGCGCGTGTCCAGCGTTACCAGGCGGCCTTTGTGTTTGACGGCTAACAAGAGCAAATAGACGTCAGTTAATGCGCCGGAGGTTAATGCAGTTTTTGGGTTGAGCATCCCAGTGGCAGCTAGAGAAATGTCATCTGGCCAAAATTGGTGCGAAGGATCTGCGGTGGCGTTGCCGAGCAGCCCGAGCAATTCCGCGACAGAAGCCGGGTTGGTGTAGCGCGGTTGAGAGACGATGCGCAGCAGACCGTTTTGCGTGATCGGGCAGGTTGCCCAACCTGCTTGTCCAACGCTCTCGTGCCACGTTTTGGCCTTGGCATGCTGCGTGTGTTGCGGATCGAATAGTGCGATGAGCACGTTGACGTCGTAGAGCGAGCGCACACTCAAATACCTTCGTCGTCCATCAATTGCCGCACCATCTCGGACGTGACAATGCCGCCACGGTGCGGCAGCGGTCGTATGCCGTAAATGGCTTTCGGCTGCTCAACGGTGTATTGCGTTGGCTGGGTCAGCGCTTTTCGCGCAAGCTCGGAAATGACCTGCCCGGCAGTTTTGCCCGCGGCCTTCGCCAGCTCCTTACTGGCGCTCAAAATGTCGTCATCGATATCGAGTGTTGTGCGCATGTGCCCTCCAAAATTCATGATTTTACATCTGAAGCAATGCATCAGATGTTTATAAATTCGGAGCTTCGCTTGAAAACATCATGATGCGTTGATGATATAGTGCATGCTCAGTATCGATAACAACTTCAGCATGCGCACCACCGTTGATCTACGAGATGATCTTTTGCAAGCCGCCCGCGAGGAGGCCGCGCGGAGCCGCACACCTATGGGAGAGGTTTTGAGCATTTGGGCTGAGCGGGGGCGTTACGCGCCTGCCGTTAACAGCCTTGGCACGTCTATCAATTCGTCTTCGCACGTGACGGTGAATGGTTTTCGCGTGGTGTTACCGAAGCGCTCGGACGTAGTGACTGTAGACCACGTGCGTCGCCTGATGGATGAAGAGGGTATTTGATGGCGCGGTCGCTGCTGGATACCAGCGTGCTGATTGCGCTGTGTGATCCGTCGCACAGTATGCACGGGTCGGCGCTCGCTTGGCTGGGGGGTGTAACGGATGGCGTTGCAACGTGTCCGATTGTCGAAAACGGCGCGGTCAGAATTTTGAGCCAACCTAAATACGCCAGTGGCCTGCCCATCAGCACGTCGAGCGCCGTTCTTGCCGTGCGCGAGATACGCAATGTGACGGGCTACGAATTTTGGGCGGACGATGTCAGCCTGCTTGATTCAGACGTTATTGATGCGAGTGCGCTGATGGGGCCCGGGCAGGTCACCGACTCGTATCTGTTGGCGCTGGCGGTTAAGGGTGATGCCGCGCTAGTAACGCTTGACACGAGATTGATGCTGTCTGCGGTAAACGGGGCGACCCAGAAGCACCTTCATCTCCTGCGCAGCGGCGAATTTCAGCGCTGATTTTTAGGCGACGTACCCGACCGTAGCTTGACGCTTGCCAATCTCATGCACTAACACCCGTGCCAGCGCAAGTTTCCCCATCCGAGGCAACCGCGTCGCGCCTTCCGCTCCCCGCTCGTCAATCAAAGTCACCCGATTTTCATCCGCACCAAACGCGCTTTGCGCGTGGTTCGCGATGAGTAGCGGGATGCCTTTTCTGGCGCGTTTTTCTGCGCCGTATTGCTCCACTTTTTCGCTTTCTGCTGCGAACCCCACGCAGAACGGCGGGCCTGATTTGCCTCGACCTTTGCGCTGATACTTTGCGATTTTGGCGAGGATATCGACCGTGGGTTCGAGGTTGACGGTCAGTCCCGCGTCGGTCTTTTTGATCTTTTGTTCGGCGTGGGTGGTGGGGCGATAGTCGGCAACTGCAGCGACGGCGATGAAGATGTCGGCTTCGTCGACTTCGGCTTCGACGGCGGCGAGCATCTGGGCGGCGCTGGTCACGTTCACACGGTTAACTGCAAAGGGCGTTGGCAGATGGGTTGGTCCGCTCACTAGCGTTACCTGCGCGCCGGCGTCGGCGCAGGCTTGTGCCAATGCGTAGCCCATCTTGCCGCTGGAATGGTTGGTGATGACTCGGACCGGGTCTATGGCCTCCTGAGTGGGGCCCGCCGTTATCAGTACGCGCGTTCCTGTGAGTACTTTGGGTTGCGCCCACGCGTCCAGCGCCGCCAGGATTTCGGCGGGTTCCAGCATGCGGCCGTCGCCGATTTCTCCGCATGCCTGGTCGCCAGTGCCGGGTCCGATGACGTGAACGCCGTCCGCTTTGAGAGTGGCGACGTTCCTCTGCGTAGCCGGGTTTTGCCACATCTGCAGGTTCATGGCGGGCGCGACGATTAGCGGAATGGTGCGGGCGAGCACGGTGGTCGAGAGCAAGTCGTCACTGCGGCCATGCACGAGACGCGCGAGAAAATCAGCCGACGCCGGCGCGATGAGCATGACGTCGTTGCTGCGCGTGAGTTCGATATGCGCCATGCCGTTGGCGGGGCGGGCGTCCCACAAGTCGCTGTAAACCGGGTGGCCGGACAGGGCCTGAAACGTCGCCGAGCCGACAAATTCGCGGGCGGCGGCGGTCATGGCGACGGTGACTTCGCGGCCCGATTTGATGAGCAGGCGGGTCAGTTCAGCAGACTTGTACGCAGCGATGCCACCGGTGATGCCGAGCAGGACGCGGTGGGTGGGCTTGACGGTGTATTCCATCGGGAAAGTGTAGCCCGGAGAAGCTTGACGCGTCCGGGCAAATATTCGGCGAGGAGGTTGAGCGAAGTGACTTCGGCGGATTACGGGAATCCGGACGCGCTTGCGCTTCTCCGGGCTACGGCATCAACTATTTTCTGAAAGCCTTATGTGCATTGGGCGTAGTGACAATAAATCTCAAAAGTCGACAATGTGCTATTTATCGAACTACGCCCATATGAAACAAGGGTTACAGCAAAAAGCTGTTACCCCCGAAGCTCGCCCACGCGCACGACTTTTAGTGCATTGGTGCCGCCACTTTTGCCCATGGGCTCGCCGCAGGACAGCACGATCAAGTCGCCATCGCCGATGGCACCGCGTGCTTTGAGCGCGTCTTCGGCGGCTTGCAGCGCCGACTCGCGGTCGGCGTTGAACGGCACCACCACCGGTCGCACGCCGCGATACAGGGCAGCGCGACGGGCGGCAGCGATCTCCGGCGTCAGCGCAAAAATCGGCACGCCGCTGTCGTGGCGGCTCATCCACAACGCGGTTGAGCCCGACTGCGACAACGCAGCAATCGCCTTGGCATTGAGGTGAAACGCGGTGAACAGGGACGCCATCGCAATCGCTTGATCGACGCGGGCGAACTGCTGATTGACGAAATCGCGATCCAGCTCGTACACCTGCGAACGCTCGGCGGCGAGCGCAATGGCGGTCATCGTGCGAATGGTTTCCACCGGATATTTGCCGGTGGCGGATTCGGCCGACAGCATCACGGCGTCGGTGCCATCGAGCACCGCGTTCGCTACGTCGCTGACTTCGGCGCGCGTTGGCACCGGGGCGGTGATCATGCTTTCCATCATTTGTGTGGCGGTGATGGTGAGCTTGTTGCGGTCGCGCGCGCGCTTGATCATGCGTTTTTGCAGTGCCGGCACCGCGGCGTTGCCCACCTCGATGGCGAGATCGCCGCGAGCCACCATGATGCCGTCGCTGGCGTCGATGATTTCATCGAGGGTTTGCGGAATGATCGCTTCGGCGCGTTCAATCTTCGCAATCAATTTGGCCTTGCCACCGGCTGCGGAGAGAATCGTCCGCGCAGTCTGCATGTCGTTGGCGCTCTTGGGGAACGAGATCGCGAGGTAGTCGCAGTCAATTTCGACCGCTGTTTTGATGTCCGCCATGTCTTTGGCGGTGAGCGCGGCAGCGGTCAGCCCGCCGCCGAGGCGATTAATGCCTTTGTTGTTGGACAGCTCGCCGCCCAGCTCGACGATAGTGAACACCTTGTCACCGGCAACCCGCTCAACTTTGAGCTGTATGAGCCCATCAGAGAGCAACAGCGTGTCGCCTACCTTCACATCCTGCGGCAGCTCTTTGTAATCAAGGCTTGCCTGCTGCGCGTTGGACACGGGGGCTTTGTTGTCGAGCGCTGCGTCAAGCAAGAACGGCTGGCCCGCTTCAAGCCATGCCTTGCCACCGTCAAATTTGCCGACGCGAATTTTTGGGCCTTGCAGATCGCCCATGATGGCGACCTCACGGCCCACGCGTTTCGCGGCTTCGCGCACGCGGGTGGCGCGGCCCAGATGATCCTCAGGCGTGCCGTGAGAAAAATTGAGTCGGAACACATCACATCCCGCCTCAATCATGGCGGCGATGATGTCTACGGTATCGCTCGCAGGCCCGAGCGTGGCAACTATTTTGGTGGCTTTCATGCCGGGAAGTGTAGTCCCGGTATGTTGTTGTAGTGCGTCGTAGTTTTGGGATCAGTGCCCGCGCTTTTGGGCGCAGGGCAGCGGCTGCGACCTACTCTTTGCAATCGCCCGCACGCACGGCCGAGATCTGCTCCTTGCGATGCTGCTGCTTGCCGAGAACGCTGCCTTCGGTGTCCACCTCGGCGCGGTACTCGTCGGCGCTCACGATGGTGATGATGGTCGTGTTACTGCCGGTCACGCCCGGCAAATTACAGCGTGCCTGCACCTGGTATTTATTGTCCGCCATCGCGGTGACAGTGGACTTGCACAAAAAGCTGGCCACGCGCAACGTGCGGGTGATTTCCTTCTTGGGGCTCGCGCAATATTCGCTGTTGCGGGTTTCGTACTCAACCGGATTGAGATCAAGCTTTTCCATCTTGCGCTCAACCTTCCACAGGCCGGGACGGAGCTGGTCTAGCGGAATGGAGTCGATGGCGAAAGCGGGCGTTGCCATCGCCACGGTGAACATCGTGAGTGCAAATTTATTCATCAAGCGTCAACGCGGGAGTCATCGTGATGTTGACCTTCACCATGTGGGAGCGG
>JANXNO010000537.1 GCA_025354075.1 Burkholderiales bacterium
GTGCCCTGACTCACGCTGAATTGTGCGGCCAGATCCTGTTCACTCGGGATCGCCTGACCGGGTCGCCATTCGCCCGTCTCAAGGCGCTGCGTCAACAGGCCTTTGATCTGCTGGTACAGCGGCTGAAATGAGGGCGTCTCCGGCGTCGGATACTGCGGGGGAGAGACCAAGGCGACTTCACTCATGCACGGATTGTTACGCAAAATTCGATTCTTGGCAATCAGTGGTCTTATGTCTTATATAAGACATAAGAGCTATTGACGTGCGTGAAATTTTGCGGAATAATTTGCGCTGGATTCGACAATTGCGCAGCGCAACATTGACAAATCATTGACAACCCTGTGCATCAGCATTCAGCAAACGGAAGTTGCAAGCCGTTTGCGCGAGAATTAAGGGTTTTCACCGTCAAGCACATTGTTGCGCACCCCGCGCACTCCAGAAAAAGGAAATCGAGAAATGAAAGCCCCCGTTCGTGTAGCCGTTACCGGTGCCGCTGGCCAAATTGGCTACGCCCTCCTGTTCCGTATTGCCTCCGGCGAAATGCTCGGCAAAGATCAGCCTGTCATCCTGCAATTGCTCGAAGTCCCCGTTGAAGGCCCACAAAAAGCGCTCAAGGGCGTGATGATGGAGCTTGACGATTGCGCATTCCCGCTCTTGGTCGGCATGGAAGCGCACGGCGACCCGATGACCGCGTTCAAGGACGCGGATTACGCACTGCTCGTCGGTTCACGCCCGCGCGGCCCCGGCATGGAACGCGCTGAACTGCTTGCCGTCAACGGTGCCATTTTCACGGCGCAGGGCAAGGCACTCAACGCTGTTGCCAGTCGCAATGTCAGGGTACTGGTGGTCGGCAATCCGGCCAATACCAACGCCTACATCGCACAAAAATCAGCGCCTGATTTGCCAGCGAAAAACTTCACGTCGATGCTGCGCCTCGACCACAATCGCGCACTGTCGCAGCTTGCCGCCAAGACCGGAGTCGCCGTTGCCGATATCCGCAAACTGGTCGTCTGGGGCAACCATTCGCCGACGATGTATCCGGACATCCGCTTTGCCACCGCCAATGGCGTCGCTCTGCGGGGCAAGGTTGATGATGCGTGGAACAACGACCTGTTCATCCCCACCGTCGGCAAGCGCGGTGCAGCGATCATCGAAGCGCGTGGCTTGTCCTCGGCGGCGTCCGCTGCCAACGCAGCCATTGACCATATGCGTGATTGGGCCCTCGGCACCAACGGCGAGTGGGTCACGATGGGCGTACCGTCCGACGGCAGCTACGGCATTCCTGAAGGCATTCAGTACGGTGTGGCCGTGACGTGTGCGGGTGGCGAATACACGCGAGTTACAGGCATCGAAATCGATGAAGCGAGCCGTGCCCGCATGGACAAAACGCTGAAAGAACTGACCGACGAACGCGACGCTGTGGCGCATTTGTTGGCCTAAGCGTCTGGTTCCCTCTCCCGCAGCCGGGAGTGGGAGCCGAACAGTAGGGTGGGCAACTCGTTGCCCACGCGTCGCGAAAGTCGTAGAGACACAGAAATACAGCTTTTTCGTGTAAGCCTCACTCAATATGGGGCTAGATACTAAAAACCTGAAAAGTCGATAAGCGGGTAATTCCGCACTTAGCCCCTGTGCAATGGGGCATTGAAGGAAAAGCTGATGTCTGTGCGATCCCCCGGAGCGGTATTCCGCGCCGCCCTCAAAGCCGAGTCCCCGCTGCAAGTGATTGGCGCAACAACTG
>JANXNO010000549.1 GCA_025354075.1 Burkholderiales bacterium
GAGTTTGTTCCTTGCCGCTTGCTTGTGGCTTGGGCAATTGCTCGCGGTGCAGCCGACAGCCGTCTGGTTGTCCTGGGGCATCGGTTTGTTCGTGGTCGGTTGGGTGTTTCAGTTCATCGGTCACTATTACGAAGGCAAAAAACCTGCTTTCGTTGATGACATCATGGGCCTCGCGATTGGGCCAATTTTTGTGGCGGCGGAATTGGCGTTTGAACTGGGTCTGCGCAAAGACGTGCAGGACGCGGTTGAAGCGCGCGTCGGGCCGACGTTTATTCGGCAGACTGAAGTTGCGTAAAGCGTTACCTGTAGGAGCGGTTTGCCGCGACCCGCGTCAGCGCGAACGTACAGGTTGGTCGCGGCAAGCCGCTTCTACAAGATCGAATTAATAGATGAACGTCGTCGCCGAATCCCCACCCGAAATCCCCGCCGCTGCGGAACACGCGCTTGCCAAAATTTACGGCCAGCCGATGTCACAGATGCCAAAGGATTTGTACATTCCACCGGTGCGCTGGAGATTTTTCTCGATGCGTTTGAAGGCCCGCTCGATCTGTTGCTTTACCTGATCCGCAAAGACAACCTGAATATTCTTGATATTCCGATGGCCGCGCTGACGCGGCAATATCTGGAATATGTGGAGCGAATGAAGTCGTCGCAGCGCTTTGAGCTGGCCGCTGAATATTTGCTCATGGCCGCGATGCTGATCGAGATCAAATCGCGCATGCTGTTGCCGCGTCCGCCTGCGGCTGTCGCTGAGGAAATCGACCCGCGCGCAGCGCTGGTCAAGCGCCTGCTTGAATACGAGCAAATGAAGCTCGCGGCTGCAGGGCTCGACGATTTGCCGCAGGCGGAGCGCGACTTCGCCGTGGTTCACGTGATCTTCGAAAAGCAGACGTCGCTGCAGATGCCTGACGTCGAACCCGAAGACTTACGGCGCGCCTGGGCGAGCATTCTGGCGCGGGCGAAACTCAACAGGACGCACCTCATCACACGCGACGAATTGTCGGTGCGCGCGCGCATGAGTTATCTGCTGAGGAAGCTCAAACCCGGATTGCATGTAGAATTCGCGCAATTGTTCGAGGAAGCGGCGTCCGTGCCATTGGTTGTTGTGACCTTCCTCGCGATCCTAGAGTTAGCGCGTGAACGACTAATAACGGTTGCGCAAACAGAACCCTTTAGCCCCATTTATGTACAGCTCGCCGGTGACGGTGGAGTGATGGTTGCGGCCACACCTACAGTCCAAAGCGCGAATGCGGCGAACGACGAAACGGCTTAGCCTTTTCTGTCGTTTTGTCGGGGTCCTCATTCACCGTAGGTAATGGCGGTAGAGCATTGCGTTAATTGAAATAAAGCCTTAATTGGACGAACTTACCCACGCCAAACGTGTACTCGAAGCGGTTTTGATGGCCAGCCACGAACCGCTACCACTTGATGAAATCGTCAAGGTCTTTGATCCACCGGTGCCCACCGAAACGGTGCGCTTGCTGCTGGCTGACCTGACCGCTGAATGGAAAGAGCGCGGCTCGATCGAGATCTCGCAGGTCGCCTCGGGCTATCGCTTTCAGACGCGGCCCGAGATGCAGATCAACATCGAACGGCTGACCCCTGAAAAGCCGCCGAAATATTCGCGCGCCGTGATGGAAACGCTCGCGATCATTGCCTACCGACAGCCCGCTACGCGTGGCGAAGTTGAGGCGATTCGCGGCGTGGCGGTATCGACCAACATCCTGAAAGCGCTCGAAGATCGCGGCTGGGTGGAAGTGATCGGCCACAAAGATACGCCCGGTCGCCCGGCATTGTTCGCCACGACCAAAGCGTTCTTGAACGATCTGAGCTTGCGCTCGTTGTCTGAGCTGCCGCCACTGGCCGAGCTCGATGCGCATCCCGCGCTGGAGTTGCCCGAAGTGCTGCACGAACCGATTTATCCCGAGCAGGGCCGCATTGATACGTCGCCTCGCGCTCCCGATGCGCACGACGAAGATGATGTCCTTGAAGCCCTGCCGCAAAGCGCTGACGCTGAGCTGTTTGAAATTCCGTCTGGAGACGCTATGACCCCGATCCCTTTTGTTCCACCTACGGTTCACTGAAATGAATGACATGCATGATTCCAATGATGGCGGTCACGACGATCACGAACCGGGGGACGTAAACGGCAACATTGATCCGGCGTTTGCCAAAGCGCAGCGCCAGCAGCGTGCGCCGCGTCAGGGCGGACAGCCTAGGCCTGCAGGTCAAGGCCAACCGCGTCAGGCGCGACCGCCGCGCGACCCGAATCAGGCACGTCCAGCGCGGCCCCCCCGTCAGCCCCGTGTGCCACAAGACCAAGGGATGCTTGCAGGGGAGCCCGGTGCGGTTGCATCGATGCCAGCAGTGGATCAGCAAGACGGCAGCATGCAGAACGTTCAGAACCTTGAGGGCGTCGATGCACAAGCACCCAGACCCGCTCGCGCGCCGCGCCCTCCGCGTGAGCCGCGCGATGCACGACCACCGCGCCAGCCGCGTCCAGAACACACCTCCAGCGAACGTCCTGCACAAATCACCAACTGGTTAGATTCCGACAGTGGTGCGTCACTTGAAGCTAGTTCAGCACCAAGCGCAGACGGAGCAGCTTTCGCAAATGCGAGCGCGAACACGGAAGGCCCGAACGGCGAGCAGCAGGATCGTACCCGCGGCCCGCGTCGCAATCGCCGTGGCGGTCGCGGTCGTAACGGTCGAAATGGCGAGCCACGCGAAGGTCAGGGCCCACGTGGCCCGAACCCAAATGGCCAAACCACCGACGGTGTATTTGTACCCAACGATCCTGCGTTTGCCGCTGATGGCGCACCGTTTGCCGATGGCGAATACCGTCCTGAAAACAATCCGAACCCCGGTGCGTTCGGCGATCCCGGTCGTCCGATGGATCGCGCCGGACGACGCAACCGTAATCAACGTGATCGTCGCGAGCAGGCGCATCCGGTGCGTATCGGCCAGCGCGCGGCCAGCGACTACGCCGCGCCTCGTTTCGATGCTGAAGGCTTACCGATTGCAATGGCTCCGATGTCCGACGAGCCCGCGATTTCCGGCGTCAATGATGCTGGAGAACGCGACGGCGAACGGCTGCACAAAGTGCTTGCGCAGCAGGGACTCGGCTCGCGGCGCAACATGGAAGCAATGATCGCGGCGGGCGAAGTGCAGGTCAACGGCGCCAAGGCGCGCGTTGGTCAGGTCGTC
>JANXNO010000360.1 GCA_025354075.1 Burkholderiales bacterium
CCGAGAGGTTCGTCTCTGTACCTCTACTACGGCGCTGTTTGACCTGAGATCGGCGTGCGGTGACAACACAAAAACGATCGTAAGCGACGTCAAAACCATTAATTTCGGACAAGTCTCCGTTCCGTCCCTTCAAGTCTATAACCCGACACTTGCAACATCCGTGCAATCAGGTCAGGCGCTCGGTGCTTTTCAGTTCTCCGTCTGGAATGCGGGAAGCGGGCCAGCTACAGGTTTAACCTGCGGCGCGCGGCTAAATACGACGGGCAGTTCGTCTTCGTGTTCTTTAGATTCAACGTCGCTAAGTTCTTTAACTGAGACTACTTGTCGATGCTCAGGCTTCGGTGCGGTAAACAGTTCCGGCGTCGTGACCTTAACTGCAAGCGGAGATGGCGGATTGACAGCGAGCAATTCAGTTGGTTTTACAGTGACGACGCCAGTCGCTGGCGAAGTGACTCAAATTACCATCAATAAGCCGGTCATTACAGGTACCGCTTCGTCAAGTTCTGGCAACTCTGCGACACTCACGATGACAACCAGCAATCCGTCATCGACGATAACAGGTACAACACTCAAAGTGTTTTATGCGTCGTCCCCCAACGTTGCTAACAATCTCGCCGCGCAGGCAGATTTCTCCCCAAGCAGCACATTGTCGATTGCGTCAGGTAGCGACTCTAAAGTATTCACGCTTGCCGTACCGAGCACACTGACCGCAGGATACTTCAAGGTGTGTCTCCTCAACCAGGGCACATCAAACTGGCAAGCTTGCGGAAGCACTACTTTGTCCAAAGAGAGCGCATGGTCTGACTTAGTCAGTTTTGGTCCGCCACCGCCTCCGCCCGCTGCGGCCACGGTCACGTTCTCTGCTGCGCCTGGGAACTTGACGGTCGGCACGACGGCAAGCTATGACATTAACGCCGTATCGACTACAGCAAGTGCGCTACTAGCGGGCCCTTTGACTTTATCTATTGCTCTGCCCAGCAATATGGAGTTCGTGCCCGCTGGTTCTTCAAGTGGATGCGCGCTAGCTCCTTCCAATAACCGCACGATTCAATGCTCCTTGTTAACGGTCGGTTCGTTGCCAGCCACTGTAGGGGAAACACGTACTATCGTTGTCCGGCCACTTTCAGGCGCGGGCGGGACGGCGCAAAGTGTCGTCGCACTTGTGGCCGGCGCTGGAACAACTAGCATCAGTTGTACTACCGGTACGTCAGGTTGCAAAACGTCCAGCCCACTAACGCCGGCGTTTTACGATTTAACCGCCCCGACTTCGACGATTCAGTTGCCTACTAGTACCGCGCCAGTGAACATTACTTGCGGAAAGACGGGAACAGTTATCGAGCCGGCAACCGCTGCATGCTCGTTACTTGTCACGTACAGCGACTTGACCACATTGACCACTGCAGCAGCGCCAAAGCTGTATGTGTCTGGCGTAGCGACGATCACGCTATGCGCTTCGGGCACATCCAGCAACACGTCATGCACAGCGACGCTTGACGGTGCCAAAACCGTCAAAACAATCGCCGTCACAGCGGCGTCAAATGAAACGCCCGTCAATTACGAGAACAGTCTCACAAACAATTCGTTCACGGTGTACACGAGCGCTCCCCCCCCACCTACGTGTACCAATCAAGCAGGTGCGGCCAATGTTTCGCTCAACGGTAACGTTGACTTTGGAACGCCCTCAGTCGATGCGTTTATGTCAGGGCAACAGGTCTACGTGATTGAATTAATCCCGGGGCCTTTCATGGCTACTCTTGGCCGAAATCAACTTAACTTGCTATCCTGGAATGTTCGCTCTGGCAGTGCAACACGAGAAGTGAGCGTCTCGCCCTGTCGCGGTGATTTCACCTCCACTGCCGCTCAGCGTTTGTATTTGGGCGGTCCTAACGACGCGCCAGGTGATGGCGGCGGGTTTACTTGGCTGCTGGACGAACCAAATCGCACGGCAGGCGTATCCTTTCGTACGGCAAGAATTACGTCGGACAGAAATTATTACGTTAATTTCAGAAACACATCCTGCCTAGGTAGTAGCTATGGCCCCGACACGTGCGTAATGTATTGGTTCGCTGTACCAGCAGGCAACTAATGATCGAGTGCCATTTTTTTATTGCCCTAAGTAGGCGATTCTTCGTACTGTTGTTTTTGTCGTTTGTGGCTGCCGTATCAGCGCAAGATGGCAGCGTCCTCGCACGCCGCGGCAATCTTGCTCCAGTACTGGAGCGCGACATCGAAGCCGCCTTGTTCGCGCGAAGCCCGGCCGTGCAGAAACAGCTATTAGGCGAGACGAGTGCGTCGCGCCAAATCGCAGAAGAAATTCTGTTGATTCGTGAGTGGGAAAAAATAAGTGAGCGATACGGGCCTGCCTCACAAGAGGCCCTCTACATTCGCTATCAAGAAGGCGTAGCGGCAGTAAAAGCGGGCGCAGACATTGCGGAACGCGAGGCAAGGTTAGCAACTTCTGTTGCTACGGTAGATTCGCGGGCACGTGAGCTCTGGCTTCGCGACCAAAAAAGCTATTTGCGAAACGCCGCTGCGACGGTAACTGCTCTTCAGATTGACGTGGGTACGCGCGGGTACGCTGACAGCATCAAGCGATGGACAGAAATCAGCCGCGAAGTGAAACGCAAGATTCCTTTTGCCACAATCGCGCAAAAATGGACTGACGACCGAAAGACGCAACGTAAAGAGCGCTTGGTAACTTTCCGCGTTGAGGCGAGTCAAGCCGACGGCGATCTCTACAAGGCTGTTTTTGAGACTTTGGCTATTGGCGCGATATCAGAGCCTATCGCGACGCGATTTGGGTGGCTAGTGCTCCAAGTTAATGAGCGCGTACCGCCCACGGTTATGCCGTTTGAAGAGGCCAAACTAGGCATCGTCGAAAAAATCCTGACCGGCATTGCCGCCGAAGCGCGTAATAAATTTATAGCCAATCTCAAAAACGAATCGCCCGTATTTTACGGGCGTCTTGCAACAGACCTACCGACCCGCGACACTGCCGTAGGCTCTGGCAATGTGACACAAAAAATTGGTGAGGTTCAGGGCAGTGACATTGCTGACCCCGTCAAGCTTCAAAATGCAATCCGACAGGCGCAAGAAGTTATACGAGCCACATCGCGCGGCGATGACAGTTTCGTTCCGCCCGTCACTGCGCCAAAATGATACGTGACGGGTTGCACGCAGTCGGCAGCATGTTTCACTGCGGCCTCCAGGGCTGAAAATTGCCACGGGTTTTTTCGATCTGGAATTGTTTTTTGCCAAACAGACATCGGTGTGCCCCGTCGCACCGATCCAAATGCGCAACAGCATTCGTACAGCCGCTTGCCGAGGCGAGGTGCGCCGCGAGATTAAGTGACTGTTACGCCTCAGGTTCGCACTATTCGCGCTAAATGCGTACTCAAGCGGAGCCTTTCGATCACGAATATTTTCGTCATTTCCGCGGCGATATCGGCATGCTAGAAGCCGAGTGTCTGCGATCGATCGAACAAATTGCTGATCATCCGCACGCGAGATTGCGGCTGGCCCAGCTTGATTATGATCGAGGCGAGATCGTGCGAGCGCGCGAGCACTTAATCATTGCGGTCAACGGAGCACGTCGCCAGCGATTGCGCGAAGAGGGAACAGAAATTTATGTCCTCTTTTCTCTGCTTGAACGTACTGCCGGAGACCTCAAAACTGCGTTGGCGGCAGCCAGAGCAGGGCTCTCGCAGTGTGGTGAAAATGCACGGCTCATTTGGCAGGAGTGTGAAGCGCTGCGTTTGCTCGGAAACACTTTGCAGCGAGTACATCGACTGAACCGCCTCGCAGCGCTGAATCCTGCCGATAGAGACGTGCTGGTGGAATTGGGTCTGGCGCTTTTATCCACGTCCAGCGCGCCTCAGGCGCTTCGCCCTCTGCGCCAAGCAATCGAATTAGGTGTGGATGATCCAGAGGTCGTATTGGCGCTGGCGAGGCTTGAAATACGCGCCGACAATTTTGATGCAGCCAGCACGTTACTGCATGCGCTCGAAGTCAAGCAGCCAGAAAATCTTGGTGTTATCGCAGCGTTATGGGAATCGTACAAATTGCAGTGCCGTTGGGACGAGTCGGAGCGTTTTGAACGGAGCATGGTGGAGCACATTGAAGCCGGCAGCGTTCACCCATGGCTCGCACCCTTCGTGCTTTTGTGCGCAGATATTTCGCCACAGACGTTACGCGATTACGCGGAGCGACTGGCAAAGGCTCATCGACAGCCTTTATCGCCGCTGGCGTCGCCAACCCCGCCAAGGACTTCTACGGAAAAACTGCGAGTTGGATACTTATCAGCCGATTTTCATCATCACGCCACCGCCATGCTGATTGCGGGCTTGTTTGAGCATCATGATGGCGGGCGAATTGATGTGTTCGCGTACAGCTATGGTCCCCGTGTGGATGATGAGTACCGGCAAAGGCTCAAAAACGCCATTCCGCAATGGCGAGATCTAAATGAGCTTTCGGATCGGGAGGCTGCCCAACAGATTGCGAACGACCATATCGACGTTCTCGTTGAAATGAAAGGCCACACGCTGGGAGCTCGTCCTGATATTGCCGCGCACCGCCCAGCACCCCTCATCGCTCACTATCTGGGCTATCCCGGCACCCTGTGCGCCGACGGTGTTCACTATCAAATTGCTGATGAGATAGTGGTGCCGGTTGAGGATGAGTCTCTGTACGTCGAGAAGATTTTGCGCATGCCGAATTGTTATCAGGTGAATGACAGCGCGCGTGCGCGTCCGATTGAAAGGTCGCGTAACGCCCTTGGTTTGCCCGAGGATGCTGTTGTTCTTTGCAATTTCAATCACGCATTGAAATGGAATGCGCTGTACTTCGATCTCTGGCTGCATGCAGTGGCGCAGGTGCCCAATGCATGCCTTTGGCTGCTCGATCCGGGTCAGGCGGCGAGGCAGGCTTTGTCAGTACGCGCCGAAGCTGCAGGTGTGGCAGCACGGCTTTATTGGGCGCCCAAACTGCCTCTCGCTGAACACCTTGAGAGGCTGGCATCGGCTGATTTGGCGTTGGATCAGCTCCCGTGCGCTTCGCACACTACAGCCAGCGATGCGTTGTGGATGGG
>JANXNO010000600.1 GCA_025354075.1 Burkholderiales bacterium
GCCTGATTCTGGCTGCGCCGAACCGTCCCGGCTCGGTCGTCGACATGATCGAACCACTGAAGCGGCACGGCGTCTCGATGACGCATTTCGAGTCGCGCCCGTCGCCGGACCGGTTGTGGGAATACTACTTTTTCCTCGACATTCAGGGGCACACGTCCGACGAGAAAGTCGCGGCAGCGCTGGCGGATGTGAAGGCGCAGTCGAGCTACTTCAAAGTGGTGGGCAGTTACCCGGCGGCAGTGCTGTAACGCGCGAAAAAACGCGGTTCTCCGTGCTGTAGGAGCGGCGCTGCCGCGACCTTCGATGACATAGCAGCGCGGGTCGCGGCAGAGCCGCTCCTATAGGGAATCCTCTTTGGGCTTTAGATAAATTCATCACGCGGCGCGATGCAAAATAAAATTCAAACGTTGGCCATCATCGGTGTTGGTCTCATCGGCGGCTCGTTGTCATTGGCATTGAAAGCCAAAGGTGCGGTTGGCCGCGTGATCGGCGTTGGCCGTTCTACCGCTAATCTTCAACAAGCGCTGCAACTTGGCGTCATCGATGCCGTCGCGACGCTCGAAGAAGCCGCACGCGCCGATATTATTTTTGTAGCCACACCGGTGGCGCAAATGCCGCAGGTGTTCGCCGCGCTTGCGCCCAATCTGGGCGCAACCAGCATCATCACTGACGGTGGCAGCACCAAGCAGGACGTGATCGCTGCGGCGCGATTAGCGCTGGGCTCAAGGTTCAATCAATTCGTTGCCGCTCACCCGATTGCGGGAACAGAAAAGACCGGTGCGTCCGCCGCGTTCGCGACGCTCTACGAGCAACGAAAAATAGTCATTTGTGCCGAAGCCGAAAGTGACAGCAACGCTGTCGAGCGAATCAAAGCCATGTGGCAGGTCACAGGCGCGCACCTCCATTGCATGAGCGCCGCCGAGCACGATGACATTTTCGCCGCCGTTAGCCATCTGCCGCACTTGCTGGCGTTCGCACTGGTTGACATGCTGGCTGGAATGCCGCGCGCAGATCAATATTTCAACTACGCCGCCAGCGGTTTCCGCGACTTCACGCGCATCGCGGCGGGATCGCCAGAAATGTGGCGTGACATCAGTGCAGCCAATCGAGTGGCGCTGCGCCAACAGTTGCAGCACTTCCGCAAGCGCCTTGACGGTTTCGATGCGTGGCTAGCAGCCGCTGGTCCCGAAGATATCGAAGCGATTGATCACGTCTACACGCGCGCCGCGAGCGCGCGCCGCGCGTGGCAACGGCATATCGAACACGGTGAGCCCATGCCGCTGTTTAACAACGGCGGTGGCCAGGAAGAGTGATGCGGGTTCGCGCGTCTGGACTCACAGCACAGCTTCGTGTGTTGACCGCGCCAAGCCGTCCGGCAACAGCCAGCGCAGGCCGTACCAGGCTGCCACAATGTGCGCGGTGCCGAGTGTGGCCCAGTTGCCAAGTTCAGGATCGACGGCAAGCCAGATGGCGCACAGAGCGCCCGGCATGCTTGCCGCAATTGCCAGCCGGATCAGCGCTCCCGTGCTCGCCGCCGTGTGCCCAAACGCTGCGAGCACGCCTGCCCTGTGGCACCGCCAAGCAAACAAAATCAACGTCATGATCAAGAGCAATAGTAGCCACATGAGCCGTGTCTGATCGAGCTGATTAGCGGCGTTTTGCAGGGTGCCCTCCGACATGGGCTTACATGAAACTGACGCGCCGATCCTACGCCTCCGATGCCCCCAAGTAAAGTGCCATGCGCAGGCGAAACTGACTTCGCGGCAGCGGGCTCCTAAAATCACACGTATGCAATTTATCGACCTTCAGCCCCACGGCAAAGCGTCCGGCACCATTCGCCTGCCCGGCTCCAAGAGCGTCTCTAACCGGGCGCTGCTGCTTGCAGCACTGGCGCAAGGGCAAACCACACTCACCGGGCTGCTCGAATCTGACGACACGCGGGTCATGCGCGATGCGCTCGCTGCGCTCGGTGTCGTCACTGTTCCCGGCAACAGCAGTGAGGTGCTGACCGTCACCGGCTGCGGTGGCGTTTTTCCCGCGTTGACGGCAGATATTTTCGTGGGCAATTCGGGCACCTCTGCACGCTCGTTGGTAGGTACGCTGGCGCTGGCGGCAGCGCCGGGGGCGGCGTATGCCATCGATGGCGTGCCGCGCATGCGTGAGCGGCCTATTGGCGACCTGGTGGATGCGCTGGTGCAGATCGGTGCGGTGATTGACTACACCGGCAACGCCGGGTTTCCGCCGCTGACGGTTCGCGGTGGCGCGATTCGTGTCGACAAACCCATCCCGATTCGCGGTGATGTGTCGTCGCAATTTCTCACCGGTCTGTTGATGGCGTTGCCGCTGGTGACGGCACGTACCGGGCAAAGCGCCACCATCGAACTGGTGGGTGAACTCATTTCAAAACCGTACATCGAGATCACGCTGTTGATGATGCAGCAGTTTGGCGTGACGGTTGTCCGCGATGGCTGGAAGCGCTTCACCGTGCCCGGCGGCACAGCGGCAAAGTACGTTGCGCCGGGACAGTATGCCGTAGAGGGCGACGCCTCAACGGCGTCGTATTTCCTCGCTGCTGCGGCGATTGCCGGGGGACCGATACGGGTTGAAGGCGTGGGCTGCGCCGCGCTGCAGGGTGACGTCAAGTTCGCGGACGCGCTGGCCGCCACTGGCGCACAGATCGTCTGGGAAGACCACGCGATAGTCGCGCAGGCCCCGGCGGACCGGCGTTTGCGCGCCATTGATGCCGACATGAACCACATTCCTGATGCCGCGATGACGCTGGCCGTGGTTGCGCTGTTTGCAGAAGGCACGACGCGCCTGACCAATATCGGTAGCTGGCGGGTGAAAGAGACGGACCGCATCGCTGCGATGGCCACCGAGCTGCGCAAACTCGGTGCGACGGTAGAAGAGGGGCCGGACTGGATTACCATCACGCCGCCAGCATCGTTGACGGCCAACGCCGCCATCGATACCTACGACGATCATCGCGTCGCCATGTGCTTTGCGCTGGCAAGTCTGGGATTGCGCGGCGTGCCGGTTCGCATCAACGACCCGGCCTGCGTGAACAAAACGTTTCCGGGATATTTCAAGGCGCTCGCGAACGTGCGGAGCGCGGCCTAAAATCGAGTCAAAACCGTGATCAGGATCGTCGCTATGCCGCCCAATTCAGCCCCGCCGCTCGACGACTCATTGGTTGATCAACCCGCGCGCCGTGCGTTGCTGAAGCGCGCGGCAGGCATGGCTGCGGCCGGTGTGGTTCTGCCAAATGCGGCGCGCGCTGCTACGGAAAGCGCGGCAATGCGCGCCACCGGCAGCGCCGCCTTCGGCAAGACGCTGGCCCACGATGCGTCCGGCGCACTGGCTCCCGGCGCAATGCAAAGCTTTGAAGCGGCCACCTCCAGCGGCAAGATCGTCGACTGGGAGCGGCTGCCGGTCACGAACGAAATTCGCCTCGTCAATCCGCTCGCCGCGTATCCGTGGGACAAAGACCCGATGGCGGTCGACGTTATGAAATGCCCGACGTTTCCCGCGCTTGAATCCGCACGGTTGGCCGAGGAGGCGCTAGAGCTGTACTGGATGGCGCTGCTGCGCGACGTGCCGCTGTGGGACTATGAGCGCAGCAGCCTGGTGCGCGACGCCGTGGCTGAACTGCGCAAGACGACACTGAACGCCAACGTGACGGCAGCCACGCTGTTTCGCCTCGGCACGCCCGGTGAATCGGAAGGCTATTTCGTCTCGCAGATGTTGTGGATGCCCATTCCGTACGGCGCACACAATCTGTGGCAGGGCTATCGCACCGCGTTCAAGGGCAGTGATTTTTTAACGAAATGGGATGACTATCTCAAGGTCATTAACGGCGAGTGGCCGCCCGGCATCTTGAACCATTTTGGCGATTTGTATTACCTGCGTTCCGGTCGCGACGTCGGCGAATATGTGCATTGGGATTTCTCGTACCAGGCGTTCATCAACGCCGCGTCCATCCTGCTCGGCAATCCACACCGTCCCCGTGAAAACTGGCCCGCGACCAACCCTTACAAGACCTCGCGCACAATGAACGGATTCGTCTCAATGGGCCCGGCCTACGTGCACAACGCGATGGGCAGCGTGAGCGATTGCGCGTTCAAAGCCTGCTGGAACGAAAAGTGGATTCGCCATCGTGCGTTGCGCCCCGAGGAATATGGCGCACTGGTTGATCGTGCGGTGCGTGGAGAAGCCACCGGCGTGCATCCGATAATCGTGCAATCGGATGCGGTGAAACGGGTACGCGAAAAGTTTGGCTCGGCGCTGCTGCCACAAGGCTATCCCGAGGGCGCTCCGCCGCATCCAGCCTATCCGTCCGGTCACGCGGCGGTAGCCGGTGCCTGTGTCACGGTGCTGAAAGCGATGTTCGACGAGAAGCGCAAGCTGCGTTTTCCGTTGCAGCCGACGCGCGACGGCAAGGACTGGGAAAGCATCGATCCCAATCTGCCCGCCCCGACGGCGGGTGCCGAGTTAAACAAGCTCGCCACCTGCATGGCAATGGGCCGCAACTTCGCCGGCGTGCATTGGCGCAGCGATGCGTGGCAGGGACTGCTGCTCGGCGAAAGTGTAGCCACGGCGTGGCTCAAAACCGAGAAAATGAAGTCGATTGAAGGTCAACAGGGCTGGTTGAAATCGTTTGAATTCACCAGCTTCGCAGGACACAAAGTGGTTGTCTAGCACGTACAGCTTTGTCAGCTAACGCTGTTGGATAGTGGCGTAAGATCAGAGTAAGCTTAAAGTCGACTTTGTCCAATATGGCTGTTCAGCCCCTATTCACAAAGGGGTTGAAAAAAAAGCTGAATGTGAAAAACTAAGCGGCACCTGCCCTGGCAGTGCCGGGGCCGCGGCCTTTGGGCGCGCGCAGCCACTTTAATTTAGTCATCAGGAGTCACGATGTCACGTCCGTTTCAACCGCTCAAATCCGCTATTGCCGTCAGCCTTTTAGGTGCAGGAATTGCCCTCACGCCCGTCGCATCGCTGGTCGGGACAGCTGCTGCTGCCGCGCCCATGGCCAAAATGCAGGCACCTGGCTTCTACCGCATGATGGTTGGCGATTTCGAGGTCACAGCGATCTCTGACGGCACGGTCAAACTGCCGATGAAAGACCTGCTCACCAACACCACACCCGCCAAAATCGACGCGGCACTGAAGCGTGCCGCCATTGCCTACCCCGTAGAAACCTCCGTCAATGCGTATCTGATCAACACGGGTAACAAGCTCGTGTTGATCGATACCGGTGCGGCAGGTTTGTTCGGCCCGACCCTGGGTAACCTGCTGACGAACCTGAAAGCCTCCGGCTATCAGCCTGAGCAAATCGACGAGATTTACATCACGCATATGCATCCGGATCACGTCGGCGGGCTCATGTCCGGTGGTTCGGTCGCGTTCCCCAATGCCACGCTGCGCATCGATAAAGCGGACACCGACTTCTGGCTGTCCGAGGCCAACATGAAAGCGGCACCGAAAGATTCGCAGGGCTTTTTTCAGGGCGCGATGGGCTCGGTCAATCCCTACCTTGCAGCGGACATGCTCAAAACGTTCGAGGGTGGCGTCGAACTGGTGCCCGGCATTCGCTCGCAAGCCGCGCATGGCCACACGGCTGGACACAGCGTTTATATCGTTGAAAGTAAAGGCGAGAAGCTGGTGCTCTGGGGCGATTTGATGCACGTTGCGGCAGTCCAGTTTGACCATCCGGCGGTGACCATCAAATTTGACAGCGAATCCAAATCGGCAGCCAGGGAGCGAGCCAAGGCTTACGCCGATGCAGCAAAAGGTGGCTACATCGTCGGCGTGTCACACATCAGCTTCCCGGGCCTGGGGCGCGTGCGCGCGAACGTCGGTGGCAAGGGCTACACCTGGATTCCGGTGAATTATTCGTCGTTGAAGTAAGTTCGCTTCCCGCGAAAGCGGGAGGTTGTGTTCAACATCTCGGAACAGTTTGATCGCGTCGAAGCCGCCGTACGCTGCGTACGCCTGGCTTATGCAGGCGACATCCGGCGTGACACGGCACACAAGCATCAGTGCCATCATCGCGTCGCGAGCATGCCTTCGACCGGCGCTAAGTCCGGGGCGGAGCAATCAACGATTCGCAATTGCTGCTGCGTGTCAAAGCGCGTGAGTAGTTGAACCTCGCGCGTGCATAGCGGACACGATCCGTCAAAATAAATGGTCAGAGGGAAGGTGACGGCGTTCATGCTTTTTGTAGATTCGATAGCGTCCCCAGTTTCGCGAGTGCTAGGTAAAACGACGCAATGTTCAGTCCGTGTGAAAAGCGGCCATCGACGATCATGTCCTTGATTTCCTCGACAGTTGCCTCACTGCACGTAATGTCCTCGGTGGCGTCAAGTTTTTGTGCCGCTGCGCTCGTCAGTCCGTGTGCCAGAAACACGTGTACGCGATTGGTTTGCCGCGCAGGATTGGCAAAAAAGGACGCAACAGGATGCCAGTCGCGCGCCTGAAAGCCGGTCTCTTCCAGCAGTTCACGTGCCGCCGCGTCCGCAGGAGATTCTCCGGCATCAATGATGCCACCGGGGAATTCGATGGAGGTGATCGCCGCTGCATGCCGATACTGATGCACCAACACCATACGCCCGTCGTCGTGCACGGGTACGATGTGAATCCAGTCGGGTTCTTCCATCACGTAGTACGGCTCGATCAGTTCGCCGTTGGCAAGGCGGCAGCGATCCGCCCGAAGGCGAATCCAGCGATCACGGACGAGCGTGGTGGAGTCGAGTCTGATCCAGGGTTTCACGCAATCATCCGTTTAACAATTCGTCGCACTGTTGCGGCCAAAGCGCACAGTCTAACCAGCGTGGACGCCTCCTGTTTCGCCTAGCTTTCGAAACCACTCCGACGCTCGCGTTGCAACGCGCGGGTGCGCTTTCTAGTGCATCACTTCAAAGGTGCCTTTTACAGGCGTCCAGCTCTTTTCGTTGGACGCAACGCCTGCGGTCGTGCCGTCGCTGAAGTTGAGCGCAACCGTCAATGTGTAGCCCGATTTTGCGAGATACGAAATGACACACACATCATACGTAATCTTCATCGCTGCATAGCGCGGTCGGTCGCGTGTTTTTTCGTCAGCGCTGCCACCTGCTTTGGTATCCAGGCTGCGTCGGTCGTCGCTGGATGAGTGCCAGTCGACGGTGCCGTCGTGATGAAAGTGGTGTGTTTGTGATGTACCAATGGTCGGGCCTTCCGTCCATTTCAGGCGAATGGTTTTGCCCCGTACTGCATCTGAAATCTTGTGTGTGATCATGACCGAGCTCCGTCTTGAAGACCCCGATACTGAACAACTGCACTTCATAGTTGCCTAGTCCAGCGCCGCATTGACGTGTAGGCGCACCAGACAAACGGTTGTGCTCCGCCGCGGGTGTAACGCCAAGTGCGCCAAGCGGATTCGACACATCCGCCTCAATTGAGGCGCTTGACTCAACCGTCGGTTTCTGTGTCCTGGCGTGAAGCTGACGTCCGCGTCAGCGCAGGCCGTATCGTGAGGCAGTCACGTTCTCACAAAGTACGGGATAGCGATCAGCCCCACGCCGATGCCGACCAGCCACCCGTTGCTTGAGATGAAATACGGGTACACCATCAACGCGACACCACATAGCAGCGGTACAGGCCGCTTTTGCTTTCGGCCATACACAAAAAATGCCGCGCCGATGGCGCTGAACACGAGACCGAGTAGAAGAGAGGTGCTGTCCACGAGGATTTCCTGTAGCCGACGCATGCGTTCAGGCCGCGACCGCTCGCAATGGTTCCCGCCGCCGACTGTGTCGATGCCCTTCAGCGCGCAGAACCAGCTCGCCAGAACCCTCTTCAAGGGAGGCAAGAAGGGTGCGCACGGGTGTTTTATTTCGCCAAGCAGCGAACGCTATTTCACCGCGTCTACCCCGGCCTTTGCCGCGACCCCGTCCTGATCAGCATTTGCACCCGACACGCCGATACCGCCAATGATTTTTCCATCAAGCAGCAAGGGCAATCCGCCTTCAACCGGGCTGGCACCGCGCAGACCCAATGCTCGCATTCCGGCACCGCCGCCCGCCACCATATCCTGAAACGCCTTGGTCGGACGGCGATACATAGCCGAAGAAACGGCCTTATCGATGGCGACCTGCACGCTTGCAGTTTGGGTGTTGTCCATGCGCACATACGCCACCAACATGCCAGCGTTATCAACCACCGCTATTGCCATGGGCCAGTTGTTTTTACGAGACTCAACTTCAGCTGCAGCGACGACTTTTTTCGCCATCTCCAGATTGATACTGGTGCCGTACTGCGGAATTTGCGCGTACGCGCCTATGCTCACGGCAGCCAGCGCCATCGCGACCACCGCTAGACAGAAATGCTTCATGGTTTCCTCCTTTGGATGAAGGGTCGTATTAACCCTCAAACCAGTCTATCTGTTTTGCACAGCGTCGGAGGACAGGGAAGCCGTAAAAGCCCCCGAAGGCCGTGTGCGCTCGCCAGGCGAGCGCTGCGTGGCAGAGTGAACTTGCCATGACATCACGGACAGCCTCGCGGTCGAAATATGCTGAGGCTGTCTCAGTCGCTACTTATTTGGTCGCCGTAACCTCGACATCAACGCGACGATCTGGTTGCAGACACGCAACTAGCGCTGCGGTGCGCGTGTTGCCGCGGCAGTCGCCCGGCTTGGTGACCGGCATCGTTTCGCCTTTGCCAGAAGCAGAAATCTTATTGGAGTCCACGCCGGTACGGATCAAGTAGGCCTTGACCGATTCGGCGCGCTGCGTGGAGAGTCGCTGGTTATAGGCGTTGCTGCCCAAACGGTCTGCATGGCCGGTAACCTCGATGCGGTCGTACTGAGTGCCACGAAGTTCGCTAGCGAAGCGATCAAGCGCCGCTTTTCCTTCGGGTTTGATCGCCGTCTTGTCAAACGCAAACAGCGATTCAGCAGAAAAGCTGACGCGACGTCGTTCAACCGGGGCGGGCATCGGCGCCGCAACTGGCGCAGGCGGCGGTGCGACATAAACGGGCGGTGGTGCCACGTAGACCGGCGGTGGTGTGGGCGCAGGCATAGGTGCGGGCGGCACGTAGGCGGGCTCTGCCATCACGCGGGGTGCTGTTGCGTAGCTGCGACCGAACGGGAACACGAGGCTTAGCGAGACCATGTCTGCATTGCCTTTTTTGCCGGCCGTATCGCTGATGCGATAACGCTCGGCCTCGGCGCGAACCAGGAACGAGGGGTTAACTTCAAACTGCAAGCCGACGCCAGCCTTGTAGTTCACTTCACGTTTGCTTGGGCTCGGGTTGAACGCACTGATGGGACGATTGCCGCCGTACGTATCGCCCGTTTTTGCTGCTTGCGCACCCGCACGTGCAAACACCGAAAAACGCTCGGTCAGGGGAAGCGTGCCGACCAGATCCACATTAAAGCCCTGAATTTTGACCTGACCGTTAAATGTGCCCAGAGGTGCCGTATTGGCAGAAAAGCCAAACTTGCCGAGGTTGAAATAGCCCGCTTCGAGCGCGAAATTTCTGTTGAATTGGTAGCCACCGAACAGCTTGTAGGCCGTGTCGTGGTTGTCACGCTGGACGTTGGTGGCGGTTAAGCCCGTGCCGAAGAGCGGACGGGTAATCCGCTCATCATTTATTTCAACGCGCGCTTGACCAACGCCGCCGCCGAGATAGTAGTAACTGCTGCTTTGCTGGGCGTGGGCTGAAGGGAGGGCCACGGCGCCAAGGACGGCTAGCGCGACGAGGCGCATTGCGTGTAACGATTTCATTAATGCTTTCTGGTTATGAAGTTTTTTTTGCGCAGAGGACGTGTAATCGCTGCTCAACGTCTCATTTTTGGAAGCCTGCCCCAGCATGTCTGTGCGATAACGCACGCTCGCAACATCTTCGCCTGGGTGTGGAAAATTTAGTCACAGACTGCATCTACGAGCTCGTATGATTTCCTGTCTGGCAGATATCAGCTTTTCCGATTTGTCCAATATTAACGAGGGCTGGAACGTCAAATTAGCAAAAGTCAACTTAAATCGTTTTATTGATGTAAGCCCTTATGCAAAGGGGCAACCGACGAAAAGCTGATTCAAGTGGAGCATGGCTAACCACGATTGACTACAGCCGCTAAACTGCGGTTACAGTCGCTCAACGCAGAGATCATCGGGCGGCTGAAATCGGGGGACAGAACTACATGACGGCTTATCGCATCATTGCGCTGCTGCTGATCGCGGCGGGGCTCACGCTCGTGCCGTGGTATGCGTTGCAGGACAGTTTTTACGCGTTCAAATGGATCGCGAAATTTGGCGGCAAGGACTTTGCTCCAGCGATTATTCAGATCAAGAACTTCGGCAAAGTCTGGTTATTGCTGCTGCCCGTGTTGCTCTTGGCCACCGTCGGGCTCTATGCACGGCCCGTGGACGCCGGGCGTGCGGCTGAGGGCGCCTTACGCTCGTGGGCACGCATGGTCATGCTCATCGGCGCGGCGGGCGCGTTGTATGTGCTGGCGCAGGGCTTTGCCATTGGCGCACAGGGTTACACCTTTGACGCGTTGAAGGCGGTGATGCCGGAGATCAACGGCGGCCAGTTCGGCATGGGCGCGGGTGCGCTGTTGGTGGGTTTTGGCTTCATCCTGATTTGCGCCGATGGCATCGCGGCGATGGGCTACTTTCGTGGTGATCGCTTTGTGGCGTCTGCATTGCTATGCATCGTGGTGCTGGTGGTGTTGTTCGTGTTTTTCCCCGTCGTTCGGATTCTGTACGAGGGTATCCTCGATCAGGATCGCGGGCTGTCGATCATGGCGTTCTGGGATCGCTTCAGTCTGCGCAAATTGTGGGCGCTGGACATCGCCTGCCTGTGGGGCGGCTCCGGCTGCGGCGTCGCGTGGAACACGTTGTGGCTGGCGCTGCTGTGTGCAGCAGGAACGACGTTCCTCGGACTGCTGCTGGCGCTGATCGTTACGCGCTCAAACTTTCGTGGCAAGAAGGCGTTGCGACTGTTGACCGTGTTGCCGATCATCACGCCGCCGTTTATCGTCGGTCTGTCGCTGATCATGCTGTTTGGTCGGGCAGGGG
>JANXNO010000624.1 GCA_025354075.1 Burkholderiales bacterium
TTGTTCTCGGCAGACGAGAAATAAAACGTCACGTTTTATTTCTCGTCTGCCGAGAACAAAGCGCTGTTTGACAAGGAGCCGACCAAGTATTTGCCCCAGTACGGCGGCTACTGTGCCAACGGCATCGTGTACGGCATTCCGTGGGGCGGCGACGCGGATACGTGGCGCATGATTGACGGCAAGCTGTACATTTTCGGTGGTGCCGGTTCACGCGACGCCTTCCTGCTTGACGTGCCAAAGAACCGTGCGTTGGCCGACAAGTATTGGGCTGAAGAAGTCTCAGGCAGTAATGCGTTTGTCCAGCGCACCAAGCGCACGACGGTGGCGCGCGTGGCGCATTACAAGTCCGGCGCGGAGCTGGCGCTCGAAGTCGCCGCAGCAAAAAAATAGTCATTTCAGCTTTTTCGTGTAAGCCCCATTCCATCAGGGCATAGATGGTTATTTAGCTTAAAGTCGACTTCTTGACGTTTGACGCTCCACGCCCATGTTCGGTGGGCCTTTCAATAAAAAGCCGGTTCACCCAGTGAACGCCCGCGCGTTCGCCAAAATCCTGCTGCTCGGCGCGCTTTGGGGCGCCGCGTTCATGTTCATGCGCGTTTCCGTGCCGGAGTTTGGCGCGTTCGCGATGGCGGCGGCGCGGGTCGGTCTGGCGTGCCTGATCATGCTAGTGATCATCGCGGCACTGCGCCAATCGCTTGACCTTAAGCGGCGCTGGAAGACCTATCTCGGGGTTGGCGCGGTGAACACGGCGATTCCGTTCATCGCCTATAGTTTTGCCGCGCAGCACATTCCCGCCGGCTACAGCGCGATTGCCAATTCGACGACGCCGGTGTGGAGCGCGTTGATCATGTGGCTATGGTTCAAACAGCCGCTCGGCGCGCTGAAATGGCTGGGCATTGTGTTCGCGTTTTCAGGTGTGCTTGTGCTGGTGGGCTTGCAGCCGGTGGCGCTGACGCCGCTGGTGATCGCAGGCATGGTCGTGGCAGTGCTCGCGGCCAGCATGTATGCGACGGCGTCGTTTTTGATCAAGCGCTATTTAACTGGCGACGCGGATGCGACGGATGCCCACTCCCAGGTGGCTGGCGCGGACTCCCAAGTGGCTGGCGCCACGGGCATGATCTTGGGCGCGCTGGTCTGGTTGGCGCTGCCGGGGCTGTGGTTTGCGCCGACGGTGATGCCGTCGCTTACGGCCTGGGCTGCGATCCTGGCGCTGTCGCTGTTCTGCACGGCGCTCGGCTACCTGCTCTTTTTCAATCTGATCAAAACCATTGGCCCGCAACGGGCGTCGAGCGTGGCGTTTTTGTTTCCGGCGTTTGCTGCGTTTTGGGGCTGGCTGGTGCTGTCCGAGCCGATCACAGCGAACATGATTGCCGGCATGGTGCTGGTGCTGGTGGGCACCGCGCTGGTGTCGATGGGTGGCGCGCCGACGGGACCTGCCAGCACATGGGAGCGGCTGCGCGATCAGGTACTTCTGCCGATAGTCTTTGCGCTCTCGCCGATGATCTTTCGTCGCCCGTTGGTTCAATGGATTCGTGGCAATCCGAACGTCTTTCGTCTAGAAGGCGCAGCGCTCGTAGCCAATATCCACTCGCTGTTGCCGGATGCCGATGCGCACGCTGCGGCAGCCGATCTGCGTTTCACACGGATCGCAGACTATGCCGATCTGTGGGTTTCGCTGACGCGGTCTGACGCATGGATGGCGAAGCATGTGAACGTCAGCGCCCCAGAAGCGCTCACCACCCCGGCGCTGTTTGTCACATTTCACTACGGCGGCGGTTGGTGGCTCACGCGTTATCTGCGCGTGCGCAGGCTGCCCATCTCCATTGTGATGCGTCGCGGGCCCGACGCGCAGACGTGGTCAGAACGCGTGGTGCTTCGCTTTGGCATGCTGCGGATGAAAGCCATCGAGCGGGTGTGTGCCGCGCCGCTGATTTACACCGATTGGGGTGGCGCCGCACGGGCCGTGTTGAAATCATGGACGCAACAATCCAGTGTGCTGGGGCTTATCGATTTACCGCCGCCGCTGGTAGATCGTACTGCGCCAGTGATATTTTTTGACCGTACGGCGTGGTTTCCGCCCTCGCTGCTAGAGCTCGCCAGCCGCAAATCGGTGCCGATCTATGCGTTTATAGGTCAGTGGGATCCTGTGACGCTGCAGCCGTCGCTGAGGCTGACACTGCTGGCACCGGTGTCAGCGCAATCGGTGCTGCAAGAGGCCGTTTCGATCCTCGAAGCAGCCATTCGCGCGCGACCTGGTGGCTGGCACTCATGGGGCGACGCAACGTTGTATTTTGTGACACCCGGGTAGGTTCAATAGCGCGCCGCTTTTCGTTGTCGCTAGTACCTCGCCTGCGCTTGCCAGCGCACCAACGTCCCCAGATTACTGGCGAATGAGCCAAATCGCTAAAAATGACAATCGCATATGCGTAATCAGGCAAATTAGTCTCGAAATAAGTATGCGCTGGCTTAAACGCACCAAATGATGGCATTCATTCGCTGCCAACAAGAACTATCCTAGATACTGTACAGGCGTTTCAATTTTAGAATTTTGGTTGCGTGTGCTGAGCTAAAAAAGCCGTTTGAGCACACCGATAACAATTTTAATTTTGGGGCTCACGTGTTTCATATCGGTAGTTTTCGCGCTGCGGCTATTGCAGTTGTTTTCTTCATAGCCGCCAATGCACTGGCGCAAACCGCACCCACTTCGGCGCCGGCCAAAACTACGGATATGAGCGTCACCGCACCGCTACCGGCGGCGTCGGCATTGCCCGAAGCGCTCACGGTGGGAGCCGGTGCCAGCGAAGCCACTGCCCGTACCCGGGGCGGGCGTCAAGGCGATACCGCGTGGATTCTCACCAGCGCCGTGCTGGTGGTATTTATGGTGTTTCCCGGCATTTCGTTGTTTTACGGCGGCTTGGTGCGCCGAAAAAACGTCATTTCCATCTACGCACAATGTGTGGTGATCGCCGCTGCGGCCATCCTGTCGTGGGTCACCATTAGCTATTCGCTGGCGTTTTCGTCGACCGGTGGCAGCTTCATCGGTGACTTTTCGCGTGTTGGTCTGACCGGTATCACGGCGGATTCGCTGTTTCCGGGTGGCGAGGCGCTGGAATGGCCGATGGTGGTGTTTCATCTCTCGTTTGCCATCATCACGGCGGAGCTCGTGATCGGATAGTTTGCCGAGCGTGTACGGCCCGGTGGCGTGCTGCTATTTGGCCTGTTGTGGCCAGCGCTGGTGTACGCGCCAGTTGCACGCTGGGTGTGGCATGCCGATGGCTGGCTGGCCAAAATGGGCCACATCGACTGGGCGGGTGGCACGGTGGTGCACGTCGCGGCTGGCTTTTCAGGGCTGGCCGCAGCGATGGTGACCGGGCGCAGACTGGGCTACGGCGAAGAGGCCATGACGCCCAATCACATGGGCCTCACGCTGGCGGGCGCGGGCTGTCTGCTGGTTGGCTGGATGGGCTTTAACGGCGGCAGTGCGCTGCATGCGAACACCACTGCGGCCATTGCTATTGTCAACACGCTGGCCGCCGGTGCTGCGGGGGCAGTCGCCTGGATCATCATTGAGGGCGCGTTGCGCGGCTATGCGTCAGGTCTCGGCATGGCCTCGGGCGTGCTCGGCGGCCTGATTGCCATTACCCCCGCTGCCGGGTATGTGACGCCGCTGGTGGCCCTGGCCTACGGCGCGCTCGGCGCGGTGGCAGGCTATCTTGGCGCGGTGATACTGAAGCGTTTGCTCGATGTCGATGATTCGCTGGACGTGTTCGGTTTGCACGGCGTGGCCGGACTTGCCGGTTCGATTGCGGTGGGTGTCTTTGCCACGGCTCAGGTCAAAACCAGCATTGGTGTGCAGGCCTTGGCCACAGGCATCATCGCCGTGTACGCGTTTGTGGTCACGCTCGCGCTGGTCAGCGCGCTGCGGATGTTCGGCACGTGGCGCGTTGCTGTGGATGAAGAGCTTGAAGGGCTTGACGTTTCACAGCACGCCGAGTCGGTGTAGTCGAAGGACAACTCGATGACTAACGAACAAATATTGTGGCTTGCCCGGGTTCGCGTAGGTTTGCAAAAGGCCAACATCAGGGTCGATTTGATACGGGTCACGCGCGACCGCGTGTACCTCGAATCAGTGCTCAACCGCGCAAGCGAACTGACGGACGAAACCGCCGTCGAGTCGGCCATGAAACTGATGGCACAACTGGGCATGATTAACGGTCGGAGAGTCATGGATTCTTCGATTAAGGCAGAGATTCTTCGCCGCTTTGCTTCACCGATTGAGGGCTTGACGCAGCCGTTGCGCGGCGGTGAAGCGCCCGATGCGCCCCTGGAGGCCAGCAGCCAGCCTCAGCCGCTGGCGCAAGATCCCGGTCGATTCAGCACGCCGTTGGGTGCAACGACGGGCACCTCCCCTGCGCCAGTCGCAGGCGGCAAGAGTTACAAACGCGGCTTGCGCTGACCTTTACGCGCAACCAGCATGCACCTCAACACCTCCATTCAGGGACGACTTTCCGATGTCAAATTCACCTCTCAACGCACAGCGACGGCTGTGGGTCATCGCTATGGGAGCCGCAGCGACATTGCCGTTGACACTGGTCACCGGACAAGCGCTCGCTCAAGCGCAAATTGTCGACCGCGCTGGTAGCTTGCGTATGCTGTCGCAGCGAATCGCCAAGGCCTACAGTCAGCTCGGTCAGGGCGTTTTGGTCGGCGACGCTGAGACCATACTGGCGAAGTCGGTGTCGCGATTCAATGGCTCGCTGGTGACAGTGCGCGACAATGCGGCGGCACCGCAAGCTGTGATCAAGCTGATCGAATCCGACTGGTCGCAGCTGCGCGATCTCGCCACCGTCGCCCCAAACAAAGAGGCGTTCAAAAAAGTGGATGCGCTTGCTGAAGCGTTGACGCAGAACGCGGAATCGCTCACCACGCAATTGACCGCTGCGTTGGGCATACAGTCGGCCCGCTGGACCAGTCTTAGCGGTCGCCAGCGCATGCTTTCGCAGCGCATGGCCAAGTCCGCGTTTGGGCTGATGTGGGGTCTCGACAGCAAAAGCTATGCGCAGCAATTCGACACCGCGCGGGTGCAGTTCACCGCTGCGCTTGGCGAGTTGCAACGGGTGCCGCACAATTCGCCGCTGATTGCGCGCAATCTTGAAATGGCAGAAATCCAGGTGGGGTTGTTCGACACGGCGCTGGGCACAAGGAACGACATGGCCAAACTGACGGCACCGCGCGCCATCAATGTTGCTCGAACCAACGAGCGCCTGCTTGAATTATTCGACGAGCTGACTAACCAGTTTGCAGCCGTCAAGGCATAGTCGGGCTCGGTAGCTCTCGGGCAAGCATGCAATCCCAGCCTGAGCCGAGCTCGGGCCGATCGACCCGGCAAACGGGCCCCCGTACATCGGTACTCCCGCTTCGCCACCGCAGCGTGCAATTCACCGCTGGGTGCCACGCACATGGTACGCGCCCAGTTGCTCGCGATTGTGCCTACCCATGATTGCGTGACCGTCCTACAGTGCGCTGTCATGCAATCACGCTAAGATGGATTGTGTTTTAGTTGGTCGTGGGTTTCTTGCAGGGGACGCGGACAGTTGAACGCCATGTTCCGAACCGTCACCAGAGACCGTGATGTTGAGCCGCTTGTTCCAGCGATCGTCCCCGAATCCGCCCTCGCACGAGGCGCTTGCGCGCGCAGAACAATCGCTTATAGCCGAAACGTTGTTGCTAGCGAGCACCCACTTGCTGGTCAATCCCAACCCGGTGGGTGCGATTTCGCATATGTGCGCCAGTCTGGCGTCTGCCACGCCGCATATCCCGCTAATCTGGGCATGGCTGGGCGATTCACGTAACGAGCTCATCAAGCCGCAAATTGTGGTCAGCCCGAGGCTCGACCCGTCCACCGCCCTGTCGTTTGACCGCGCGAATTTGAGCCAACGCGCGTCGGGCGTGCGGTCGGTGAGCAAGCAGGCGACGCGCGTGTTTGACGTCTCCACGACGTCGTCGAGCCCGCAGTGTCGCGAGCTGGCAGCCCGTTTAGGTGTGCGCAGCGCACTCGTGGTGCCGATTGCCAATGGTGACGATGATCGCGGGCTGCTGGGTTTGTATTCGACGCGCCCGAAGTATTTCGACTCGGTCAGTAGCGGTTTATTTGAAACCATCGGACAGTGGAGTCATTCGGTGCTCACCCAGTCCAGGCGGCCCGCGGACAACGACACGACACCGCATCGAGACGCAGTGACCGGTCTGCACAGCCGTGATTACGCGCAGCGGCTCATCGATGACGCATGGCGAGCGCCTGCCACGCACGATAACCGGGGCGTGCTGATGCTCATCAATATCGATCAGTTAAAAAAAATAAATGCTGATTGTGGTCAGCATGTGGGCGACCTTGCTGTGGCGCATCTGGCACGGGTGGTCGAACAGAACCTGCGCCGAACCGATGTGATCGCTCGTTGGCGCGCCGACGAGTTTCTGGCGTGGCTCCCCGCCGTGTCGGGCGCCACCGCGCTGGCGACGGCTGAGCAGCTGCGCGCAAGCGTCGCCGGGAATCGACCTGATGTGCTTGACGGCTGGCCGGTCGGATGGAGCGTGTCTGTGGGCGCGACGCCTGTTCCCGCCACGGATTCGTTTGTCGCAGCGCTCGACCGTGCTAATCGCGCACTGACCGCTGCCAAATACAACGGTCAAGATTGCGTTGTGGTTGCACGCCCGGACGCCTAGCGTCGGCCCTTATCTCGGCGGAGATTGATCTGCGCCCGGTTCGCCGCGAATGTCGCGGCGTAGCGCGTTGATTTCGTCCCGCACGCTGCGAATCTCGCGCATCAACTCTTTTTCGATCTGACGTTCTTCGTCGTGTACGTCCTTTCGTACAAACAGCGCGGCGACCGAGGCTGTCACCAGCGACAACACCGCCAGCCCCAATAACACCACCACCACCGCAAACGCACGTGATGCGTGGGTGGACGGCACCATGTCGCCATAGCCTACCGTTGCTGCCGTGGTGAACGCGAGCCACAGGCCGTCGGACAGCGTGAGTACACGCGGGTCAAGTACCCAGAAGCCAAATCCGCCGGCAAACAAGATCAGCATCGAGATGCCCAGCGAATAAAGCAGGCCCTGTCGAACCAGAACGCGTCGTCGTGGGTGCCGTGTCATAGGTGTGAGCAGTCCGCAAAGCAGGGACTCACTTTATCTCGCCTGAGTGCCGCGCCATTGACCTGAATCAAGCAAGCCATCGGTCGTGCTCGCACGCCGTATCATCGTGGCGACAATGCCAGTTAATTATGTCTCCCCCGATGAAGCTCGCCCTGCTCTCCGACATTCATGCCAATCTGCAAGCGTTCGACGCGTGCCTGGCTGACGCGCGTGCGCGCGGTGCCACGCAGATTGCGTTGCTGGGCGATCTGGTCGGCTATGGGGCGGATCCGGTGGCGGTGATGCAACGTGTGATGACGCTCGCCGCCGGTGGTGCCTGGGTGCTCAAGGGCAATCACGACGAACTTGCCTGTCATCCCCCAGAACATCTTGCTAGCCATGCGCTCGGTGAAATTACCGCAGGCTGGACCCACGCACAACTTGGCAACGAACAGCGTGAATTTCTTGATGCGCTGCCGCTGACGCATCAGGATGGATCGACCCTGCTGGTGCATGCCAGCGTTGATTCACCAGCGCGTTGGCACTATGTGAAGGACGAGCGCAGCGCAGCAGAAAGCCTCGGCGCCGCAGCGCAGACGGACGCCTCGGTTCGCTACGTGTTTGGCGGTCACGTGCACCGGCAAACACTGTATTTCCAGGGCAGCGGTCGCGGGCTGATGCAGTTTTTACCGACACCGGGCACCGCCATTCCGGTGCCGTCACATCGCTCGTGGCTGGCAACCATTGGCTCGGTCGGGCAGCCGCGCGATGGCCGCACCGAGGCCGGCTACGCGCTGTTTGATCGCCACGCGGAACGGCTGACCTTTGTGCGCGTGCCGTATGACTTTCATGCGGCTGCCGCTGCCATTCGCGCCGCGGGACTGCCCGACTTTTTTGCTGACCGTTTATCGAAGGGCGAATGAAACTGCTAGAACCGGGCGCAACGCTCGACGGATTTGTCATTGAAGCCTGTTTGCACGCTGGCGGCATGGCGCACGTGTACCGCGTCAACTACCTCGCAGCGGGTCATCATCCAGGCTTTTTGATGGCGATGAAAGTGCCGCGCATGTCCACGGGCGACGGCGCCGAAAACCTCGTCGGTTTCGAGGTGGAAACGCAAATTCTGCAATCGGTGAGCGGGCCGCATGTGCCGCGATTTGTGGCTGCGGGCGACATGACGCGCATGCCCTATCTGGTGATGGAATACATCGAAGGTGATCCGTTGCAGCACTGGATTGATACAGCCCGCGACACTGGCGTTCGCCCCGATGCGCTGACCATCGCGCGGCTGGGCGAGGCCGTGGCCAAAGGCGCGCACAGCCTGCATCAACAAAACGTGGTGCATCAGGATTTGAAGCCCGCCAACGTGGTGATTCGCGCCAGTGGCGACGCAGTGCTGCTCGACTTTGGCTTGAGCTACCACGCCCACTTTCCTGATTTGCTGGCCGAGGAAATGCGCAAGGCCATCGGCTCGCCCGCATGGATGGCGCCCGAGCAGGTGGTCGGCGTGCGCGGCGACCCGCGCAGCGATGTTTTTGCTATCGGCGTTATGCTGTATGAACTGGTCACCGGCGAGCTGCCATTTGGCGCGCCGCAAACGTCGGGCGGACTGCGGCAGCGACTGTGGATGGACCCAACGCCCCCGCGCGCGCTCAAGGCCGACGTTCCCGACTGGCTGCAGGAGATCATCCTGCGTTGCCTGGAGCCGGAAGCGGCACAACGTTACCCGTCCGCAGCGCACCTGGCCCTTGATCTCGGACATCCTGATCAGGTGCTGATCACCGCGCGCGGCACCCGCCTGCGGGGCACGCCCTGGACGACGCACCTGAAGCGCTGGTTCAAGGCAGCGGGAAAAGAATATCAGCCCAGTCCGCCGCCGGTTGAGCAGATCGATCAGGTGCCGATCGTGATGGTCGCGCTGCCGCACCGGGACGTGACCGACGCCACGCTGTATTCTCTGCGGGTAGCGGTCAACCGCGCGCTCGGCTCGCGGCCTGGCGCTCGCCTCGCCTGCGTCACGGTGATTTCGTCCTCAGACACTAGTAGCACCGACGACAGCCGGAGCGAGACGCGCGTCTACGGCCAGCACCTGGAGCGACAGCGGCAATGGGTGCGCGGCGTTGATCTGGCCGGTCGCCAGGTATCGCATCACGTGCTTGAATCGGGCGACGTGGCAGGCGCGCTCGTCAACTATGCACGCGACAATCATGTCACCGTACTGGTCGTCGGGGCCGCAACGCACGGGCTCAAACTGCAACCCTTCATTGCCACTATTCCGATCAAAGTGGCCATGGAAGCGCCGTGCACGGTGATCCTGGTTAAGCAGGCGCTGCCGTTTGTGCAACTGGCTAGCGCTGGAGCGTAACCGGATGCGCGTGGTAATGGTTTTTTACAAGCATTACAGCACGTCGATGGGCGCTTTAACGCCATCAACTTTGGCTCGAAAGCCTTATCTAGTAGGGGCAAAGCGGTAAATTTAGGCTAATGTCGACTTAGTATCTTTTGACCCTATAAGCCCACGTTGGATGGTTAATTCAGCTAAAAGTTGTTTTCTCTATTGCGCGCATGTGTTGCTCGCAATCTGTCGTCGCCACGGCTCAGCCGCCGCCGTCCAGCGCCCGCTCCGTCAACTGCCGCGCCAGCAGCGCTGTCGGCGGCAATGGCATCGACATGCCTTCCAGCGCGCCGTCGATCAACAAATGGCTCAGGCCGTGGCACAGACTCCAGCCCAGCAGCGCGAGCTCTGTTCCGCGTCTTGGGTCGAGCGCGGTGGCCGCCGCGACTACCATGCCAAACGACCGCTCTGCCGCGATTTGTAGCGCCGGAAATTCGCGTTTGCGTGACAACAGCGGCCCGAACATCAGGCGAAATTGCGACGGGTGCGCCCGCGCGCAATTCACGTAAACCTCGGAAATTTGCAGCAGCCGCTCGCGCGAATTGGTGAGCCGCGTGGTCGGCTCCAACGCCGCGATGAGTCGCTGAAAGCCGCGCTCAGCCACCGTTGCCAGCAGGTCGTCTAGGCTGGCAAAGTGGTGATACGGTGCTGCGTGCGATACCCCCGCCGCTTTCGCCACCTCACGCAAGGTGATGCCCGACGCGCCATGCGTCAGCAGCACCGCATCCGCAGCATCAAGCAACGAGTCGCGCAGATTGCCGTGGTGATAGGGCTTCGGCGGAGGCACGGGCGCGCGTTTACGCGGCGTTTTGGGTGCAGGCTTTTTGGCGGGTTGGGCAGCTGTCTTTTCGACGGTTGCAGGGCTTTTTGCGGCTTTCATGCCCTTAATCTTGACATGAGAAGGATTGCGGTGGAAGAATGCGCTAAATCTTTCTCCCGTAAAGATTGTTCTTGAAGGCTCAAACCATGCTCGCATCCAATCTAATCGTGGCCAGCGCTGCCATCGTCCTGTTGTTCGGCAGCATGCACTTGCTGTTCACATTTCGCGGCACAAAGCTGCATCCGCGCGACCCGGCACTCAAGGCCGCCATGATGGTCACCCACCCGGTCATTACCCGGCAAACCACGGTGTGGCGGGCAAACCTCGGCTTCAATGCTACGCACAGCATGGGACTGATGCTGTTCGGCCTGATCTACGGCTATCTTGCGCTCACGCAACCGGCAATGCTGTGGCAATCAGGCTTTCTGCTCACGCTCGGCCTGATCACTTTGGCCGCCTACGTCGTACTCGCCAGGCTTTACTTTTTCAGCATTCCGTTTCGTGGCGTTACGCTGGCAACGCTCTGCTATCTCGCAGGGCTGGTGGTGAACTTCTCGCAACGCGTCGCGTGAGCCGCGCAACATGTATCACTTCATCGTCAAACAAAAACTGCGCCGCGCGTTCAGTGACATCAACGCGTCCCGCTACGAACGCATCGTGCCGCAATTTGCAGCAGAGCATCGTCACATCATGTACGGCAACCACGCGCTGGGCGGCGAACGCCACACTATTGAATCGACGACGGCATGGTACGCACGGCTGCAACGATTGCTGCTCGACTTGCGCTTTGACGTGCAGGCCATCGCCGTCACCGGTTGGCCGTGGAACACCACCGCAATGGTGTGCTGGAACGACCACTTCGCGCTACCCGACGGCAGCGCAGGCAGCAATCAGGGCGTCCACGTTTTCGGCCTCGCCTGGGGCCGCGTGACGTCGCTTGCGGTGCATTGCGATACGGCGAAATTTGCGGGGTATTGCGAGTTGATGGCGACGCACGGGATGGTCGAGGCGAAAGGTACGCTGATCATTGATACGTGACCATTGCTACGGAACACCCGGAATCCGCAACCGAAATGTGCTGCCATGCGGCTCGTTGCTGGAGCCCTGAACGATGCTTTCGATCTCAAATTTGGCGCGATGGCGTTGCGCGACGTGCTTGACGATGGCGAGGCCGAGGCCAGTGCCGCCGGTTTCGCGGGAGCGTGAGCGGTCGATCCGGTAGAAGCGCTCGGTCAGGCGCGGAATGTGTTCGGCAGCGATACCCGCGCCGCTGTCGTTGACCTCAACGATGACTGTTTCGCCACCTTTCACGGTGAGCGTGATGCGGCCCCCGGCGGGCGTGTAGCGCACCGCGTTTGACAGCAAATTGCCCAGCGCGGAGCGCAGTTCAAACGCGCTGCCGAGCACCTGGGCGGGCTCGATGCTGGCGACAAACGTGTGCGCGCCGCTTGACAGCGCCTCGGCATCTGCCAGCACGTCGCGCGCAATCTGCGAGACGTCGGTCAGCGAAGTTTCCGGCGGCAACTGATCGTTTTCCATGCGCGCCAGCGTGAGCAAATCTTCGACCAGCCGCTGCATGTTGCCGGTTTGTGTGGCAATCAGATGCAGGTAACGCGTGCGCTCCGGCTCTTCCAGCGGCAGGTCAGTCAGCGTTTCAACAAAGCCGCCGACAACGGTCAGCGGGGTGCGCAATTCGTGCGACACATTGGCGACAAAATCGCGACGCATACGGTCGAGTTTTTCGCGCTCGGTAACGTCCCTTGTGAGCAGCAAGCGTGCGCCGCTGTTGCCATTGCCATCGCTGCGTTCAAGGTGAAACAGCAGCGTGCGGCCACCGAGTGTGATCACCGGCTCGGGGAGCGAATCGTCTTCTAAATACGCCGCAAATTCGGGCGCACGAACGAGTTGCGCAATCGGTTTGCCCATGTCGCGAAACGCGTCTAGCGAGTGCATCACCAGCGCGGCCTGATTGCACCACACGATGCGCCCCCCCGCATCGAGCAAAAACAGCCCGTCCGGGACGGCGTTAGTGATTTGTTTGCGCTGTGCGATCTCGGCGTCGCGGTCTTTCAGGTGCTGCGCGCTCTCTTTTAGTGTCGAGCGCACGGTTGCCATCACTTCGGCGAAGGGGCGCGGCACGGCAGTCGGTTCGCGCAGCAGCTGCTGCGCGGCCTCATCGCGCTGCGTCACCTGCCGCGTAAGCCACACGCACAGCACGCACAGTGTCACCACCGCAATCCAAGGTGTCCAGATCACAGAGAGCGTGATCGAGAGCGCGGCGAGGGCGCCCACGTTGTGCAGGAGTCGATTCATGCGGGCGAGTGTAGCGGGCGCGTGTTACGGTGCGGCGCACCCGCTACCGCGCTATTTTTTGCGCAATCGATAGCCGCCACCACGCACCGTTTCTACCAGTGCGTCATGACCGGTTGGCTCCAGTGCGATGCGCAGGCGGCGCACATGCACGTCGACTGTGCGTTCTTCGATAAACACATGGTCGCCCCACACGCCATCAAGCAGCGCCTGCCGCGTCATCACCCGATCCGGTCGCGACATTAAAAAGCGCAGCAGGCGGAATTCAGTCGGTCCAACTTTAAGTTCCACCCCGTTGCCCATCACGCGATGCGCTGCTGGGTCGAGTCGTAAGCCAGCGACTTCAAGCGCCGACTCGGACGCCTCAGGTGCGGCGCGTCGCAGCAGCGCCTTGATGCGCGCCATCAGCTCTTTGGGCGAAAACGGCTTGGTGACGTAGTCATCAGCGCCGACTTCCAACCCGCGCACTTTGTCGTCCTCGGCCGCGCGCGCCGTGAGCATCAAAATCGGCAGGTCACGGGTGCGGTCATCCTTGCGCAATTCGCGCGCAAAATCGATCCCGGATTTGTCGGGCAGCATCCAGTCAAGCACCACCAGGTCGGGCAACGTTTCGTCCACGATGTCACGGGCGTCCATGACGGCGTGGGCGAGCTGCACCGCGTAGCCTGCGTGTTTGCAGTGGAGGGCGACCAACTCTGCGATGGCAGGCTCGTCTTCAACAATCAGGATGGTGGCTGGCATAGCTTGGTATTTTGTGACAGTGATGTTACGTTTGTGTGACAAATGTCAAACCATCCGGTTGACAGATTCGCCGACTTGCACCACCGTACAATCGGTCGCAACGCGAAGGTAGCTAGGGCTTTATGGATTTTTCGCGACAACCGTTGCAAGGCAGTGACATTGCGGCATTCGTATTTGCCGTATTGGCGCTGTTATTTGTGGTTCTGTGCCGACGCGACCGCGAGCGCGGCATGGTGTGGCTGGCGACCGCTTACGCCGTGCTCGCGGTGCAGTATGCGTTCAACGATGCCACGCTGCCTGTCGATGTGCGGGCCAATCCACTGGCCGCTGCGTTGCTGGGCATTGGCGGCGCATCGCTTAACTGCGGTTTGATGTACTACCTCGCCTCGCCGTTGCATCCCAAACGCTGGCAACTGGCTGCGGCCGTGCTACCCCCGTTGCTGCTTCCGATCGCCGGATTGTTCGGTATCGGACTGTTTCGACCGTGGTCGCATGTGCCTTACGCCATCGGCTTGTGCATGGTGATCAAAGCAACGCTTGACGCCGCGCAACGTGAACCCAGGGCAGGCCATGCGTGGTTAGCGCTGGGTATGTTGTTCATCCCCGCTGTCATGGTGGCATCGATCGCCTTGAGCCCCGACTCATTCCACGTCCGTTACTACGTCATGCTGCCCGCCATTTTCTTCGGCATGATGTTGCTTACTGTGAGTCTGTTAGCCGAAGTAAAGCGCTTGAGGACGAAAACGCGCGGCGCTTGCGGGCTGAGCAGGCACTGACCGCGCTCAACGCGTCACTGGAGGCCACCGTCGCCAGCCGCACTGCCGACCTGCAAAATATCGTCGCCGGTCTGGAAAGCTTTAATCGTAACGTTTCGCATGATTTAAAGGGCAGCCTCGGTGGCATGGCTAGGCTGGCACGCGTCGCACAGGACGCCGTGCAGTCAATCGGTGGCGACCTGGCAGTGGCGCGTCGCGTGCTGCCGCTGATTGTGGCCGAGGCGGAGCGGTCAACCGAGCTGGTGAGCACCCTGCTCACGCTCGCCCGTGTGAGTGATCTCAAAGTGCACAAGAGCGCGGTCGATCTAAACGCGTTGATCCACGAGGTGATCGCGTCGATGGCCCTCGTCAAACCAAACGTTGCGTTACCGCGCTTCATCGTCAGCACACTACCACTGGTGCATGCTGATATCAATCTGCTGCGCCCCGCGTTGACGAACCTGATCGGTAATGCGGTGAAGTTTTGTGGCTATCGCCCGCAAGGCTGCGTGGATGTGCAGGGCCGTGTCGACGCAGCGACGAAGGAGGCCATCATTCAGGTGCGTGACAACGGCATCGGCTTTTCGGGCGACAGCGCAGGCAAACTGTTTCAGCCGTTCACGCGCTTGCACGGCGACGACTTTTCCGGTCATGGCGTAGGCCTGAGCATCGTGCGCCGGGCCATCGAGCGTCAGGGCGGGCGGGTGTGGGCCGAGTCAAAGTCAGGTAGTGGTGCCAGCTTCTTCTTTTCGCTGCCGGGGGAGCCCGGTCACAATGCTGACGAGTTTTCTGGCGTCAACGCAAAGGCAATCGCCGAGCTGATGGATCAGTCAAATGCGGAGCCACCGACACCCTCCGCGTCGCCGCGGCAACGCGAACAGGAATCCCCGCCACCGATCGCACGCCGCGCATAAAAAAGCAGGATGTCGAGACCTATTCGTCAGACTCATGGCGAACAAAAGCGTGAGCAAGCCATGCGATTAACGCGCGCTTAAAACCTGCGCATTGACCTGCCGCAATGAAGCCGCAGGGCCACCCGCACCACAGCGATGAGAAACTGAAGATGCAGCAAGCACGGCACGTCGTTGCGTGCATTGATCGGGAAAATGTTCTGTGTTTAAAAACTCCGGGTGGGTGATGGGCGCGTTGCTGTCGCTGACCACTTTTTTCAGTCCCGTTGCGAACGGCGAAATTGTTGTTGGCCAATCCATTCCGCTCACCGGCCCACTGGCGAAACAGGGTAGCGCCGTCGTCAATGGTGCGCGCGCCTATATCGACCGTGTTAATGCCGCCGGTGGCGTCAACGGTCAGCGCATCAAGCTCATCACGCTGGATGATCGCGGTGACAGCAAACAAACGGCGGCTAATGCACGGGTGCTCGCGGCGCAGGGCGTGATCGCATTGTTTGGTTCGATGAAGGGGCCCGTGTACCGAGCTGCTGCCCGTGGTCGACGAGCTCAAGCTGCCGCTGATTGCCTGCATGGCGGGCTCGCCGCAGCTGCGCGAACCGGTTCAGCGCTAAGTGTTCCCGGTGCGCGCGGCACATTTGTCGGAGTTTGCGGTGCTGCTTGATCACGCCGCACGACTGGGCCGCAAGCGCCTCGCGTTTGTGCGCTCCGACTCAGAGGCTGGCCGGTTACATCTGCGTAACGTCAATCGCGTCGCCGCTGAACGCGGAATTCTGCTGGTCACACCGATTGCCTTTTCCGGCAGGGCCGGTGTGGCCACAATAGCC
>JANXNO010000627.1 GCA_025354075.1 Burkholderiales bacterium
GCCTGATCTTCCCCCACTGCCGCGCCTTTGCGAACCAGCCGTCGGCAAGACCATAGACGGTAAGGTGCCGCCACCCATCGTTCTGAACCGCTTCGCTGGCGACAATCGTTTGATGCGTCTCGAAGGCCGTGCCGACAAAGATAAGCGCATAACGGGCGTCAAACGCGTCCCCGTTTCGGACGACGAGGTACAGCAATTGTGCGCCAGAGGATTTGCGGTTGCAGTACTGGATGTGGGCGATGCCATCAGAGCGTCTGAAGCGGTAAAAACCAGCGACCGTCCGAAGACGATCGTTGACGCTCGCGTAGCGCTGCCGACAGAGTTCACAATTTTCAACACTAACTACGGCGGTTATGCACCGTGGAAAACTTACGGTAACTTTTGGGTGCCTGCGGCGATGCCAGCCGGACACACTTTTCAAGTGGTTGATTTCACTGTCACTCCACAAAACTATCACAACAGCGGTCCCGATTCGCACCTCGCAATCAGCGCGCTAACCCTCAGCAACAGCAATCTGGATCACGACTTCGACGGCAAAGGCATGACACTGTGGGCGACTACTGACATGTGCCTCGGCGGCGGCAACCGAGCGATATTGCAATCGTGGGCAATTAAAAATTATGTCAACGACATCGAGAGGTGCGGTACATATCCTGGCTGCTCAAATCCGGTATACAACCATTTAAACAGCCCGAATTCGTGTGGCCCGTGGGATGCAAGCTTATCGCAGCAACAACGATTTCTTGTTGGCGCAAACATCTGGCAGAAGTCGGTGTACTGGTTGTGTAATGCGTCGGCATGCCCGGCGTGGCCTTCTCCAACCGTCGATAGTTCGACGCCCTATTTTCGTTCGGGTGGAGCTGGCGTTGCGTTCGTACACACGGGTAGTAACAACACCTATTGGACGCTCTCATTTCAGGGCGTGAATTCATACACCAATCCCTAATGAGGCAAATGACATGAACCTTTTTGTATGCACTTCATGGGCAAACCGCCGACTCATGACGGCTGTCATTTTGCTTTCCACCGCGATCAGCTCGGTCGCCGCAGCCCAAGGCACGGTCGTGTTCCCCGCTACCGTAAGCGAGTACAGGCCGTTTACGGTCACGGTGATCACAGCCCAGCCCTATTGTGTAGGCTTTCCGGTGGTTGGTGATATGCGCTATAGCGAGAACACGCTTTACGCCGTGCTCACGCATGTTGATGCGCCCAACACGCAGAAGCGATGCGGCGGTCAAACCGCGTTGCAGCGTCGGGTCACCTTGCCAGGCTTGCCGCGCGGGCAGCAGAGCTTGCGGCTTGAGGTTACCGACGAGAGCATATCGGGCGGTGTTTGGGGCGCGCGCGTCGCGGAAACCATCAGCGCAACGGTGAAGGTCGAACCCATATCGGGAGGTGATTTGCAGGGATTTTGGATGGGCAGCGTGACCGCGGCGACGGGTGCGGACGCTGGGAAGGTGTTGGCCTTCGGACTGACGCCAAATCGGGTCAGCATATTTCTGGGCCAACTCGATTGGCTTGATGTTGGCGCGCCCGAAATTGGCTACACCTTCAAAGCGATAGGTGCGTCTGCAGACGTCACGTTGCCAGAAACGCTCGTGAGATTGCAGCTCGTAGCTTACCCAGCGCCCTACAACGGTTCGTTTTGGACCGTCGATCCGGCCACGGCGAGACGTTTGGCAGCCGAATGGGGTAAAACCGCCGTCGAATACCCGTTCGCCGTTGGCAAGCTTGTTGCTGGTGCGTGTCCAATAGGTATGTCCCCGGTCTATCAGGCGTTTCACGCGAACACTGTCACGCATCGCTGGACGCAGTCGCGCACGGCATACGTCACGATGCTCTCCAACGGTTATCAGGGCGACGGCCCAGCATGGTGCGCGCCTGCGCTGCGTGGCGAGTAAGCGGATGTAGCCGCCGTGCGTCGGCCGAAGCTACCGCGTCTGCGCTTCCAGCTGAGTTAAATACGTCATCGCGTGCCTTCGTGTTGCGGCCACATCGACGTTGGTCCCACACATTTCAACCGACGCCCGAAGATTCGCGCAAACGGCTGGGCGGCGCGCATCAGCAAAAACGGCGCAACGGTTGTTGTCGGTCAGTTGAATGCAACGAACGCCAGCCGGTTTTCCGGCGGGCATCCCCGGAATCGCCGACGTGATCGAAGGCGCGATGCAGCAGGCTCCACAGCCGCTGCGGCACTGCATCAGACGAACCCTTTTGTCGCGACGCTCGTGCGTATTACCGCGCCACTTCGCCACACGGACGACAGCAAATAGTCAACAATACATTCCAGCGTCATAAATTAAGCGAATCAAACATGGCAACGGCAACCGTAAATTATCTGTATCTGGGCACCTACGACCGCAGCGTCGTGCAAACCGAGTTCATGAAGGCCTTTTCAGGCGGTGCCAATTACCGGACTGACGCCATTCCCGATATGTTTGTTCTGCTCTCGCTGATCGAGCGCGACCCGCTGATCATTGACATCCGCTGGGCGGCCTACATGCTCGCCACCGTGATGAAAGAAACCACCACGCGAACCACCGTGGAGCGTCCCGCGTTGAACAAAAAGGGCAAGCCGCTGCTCGATAAAAAGGGCAAACCGGTGATTCTCAAATCGCATCCGTGGCTGATGATGATGGCCCCGGTTGACGAGGTCGGCAAGGGCAAAGGCCGCAAATATCACGAGCCGGTGAAGGTGAGCTCGTTGCCCGACGGCAGCGTGCAAATCGTTGAGCAGGACGGCGATAAATTCAAAATGACGGCCACCGGCGTGGTCAGCGCGCTCACCAAAAAGGCGGTCATGGGTACCATCGATGGCGGCGCCGCGGTGAAAGCGTACGACGACGACAAGGGGGCCGAGCAGGCGTATTACGGGCGCGGTTATGTGCAGTTGACCTGGTGGTCAAACTACGCCACCACCGGCATTGCCATTGGCTCGGGCTTGCAGTTGCTGTTTGATCCCGAACTGGTCAAGCAGCCCGAAACGGCGTACAAAATCATGTCGCACGGCATGCGGACGGGGGATGGGTTTGCCAACGGCCGAACCTTCGCCAAATACTTTACCGGCGTCAAAACCGATTACGTCGGTGCCCGCGCGATGGTCAACGGCAGCGACTGCGCCGACGAGATCGCCGGCGTCGCCGAAACCTTTGAGGCGATACTGCTGCAAGCCCGAACCGTTAAGCCTGTGGCACCCTGAAAGCCGATGATGATGAATTTTCGCAAGACCGTCACCCTGCTGGCAGCAAGCGCGCTAACGATAGGCATCGGTGCCGCGATGGCATCAGCGCCCAAATCTGTCCCAAAAACCGCGCTGCGTTGTGGCTGGTTTGATAACCCGACGCCGCAAAACGCAAGCCTCATCGATCGCGATGGCGAATGGGTCATTTCAGTGCAGGGCGGGCACGCCAGCACGGGCGACTGGCCGCCAAAATTCAAGCCGTCGCAATGGGTGCGCACCAACGCGGGTTCGTACGGCTACGGCTGCGCCTGCTTCAACGTGAGCGTGGACAAAGAGGCCAGCCAGATCACGCACATTGCGTCAGCGTACGCGCGACCGCTGTCCGCCTGCCGCAACGACAAGGCGCTCAAAGCCAGCGAGCCGTACAACCCGCTCAAGTAGCGCCTGCGCGCTAGGGCGCGAGCCTTTCTATGTGCCAGCCACCAAACTGGCGCTGAAACGCCAATCGGTCATGCAAGCGCGAGCGACGGCCTTGCCAAAATTCCACCATCTCCGGCACCACGACATAGCCGCCCCAGTTGGCCGGACGTGGCGGGTTGTCACCAAACTGCTTTTCGGCCGCGGCAAAGCGCGCCTCCAGCGCCTCGCGGCTTTCAATCTTCTCGCTCTGCGGCGAGGCATGCGCACCGATGCGCGACTTCAATGGCCGTGATTGGTAATACGCATCCGAGGTCGCCGCGTCCACTTTTTCGATATGGCCTTCGATGCGCACCTGGCGCTCCAACTCCACCCAGTGAAAGGTTAGCGCCGCCCACTGCGACTCGGCCAGCTCGCGCCCTTTGCGACTGTCGTAATTACTGTAGAAAACAAAGCCACGCTCGTCCACGCCCTTGAGCAAAACGATGCGCGCCGACGGTCGCGCATTCTCGCCCACAGTCGCCAGATTCATCGCCGTCGGCTCCGGCAGCTCGGCCTTGATCGCGTCAGCCATCCACTGGTTGAACTGCGTGAACGGGTCCGCCGCCAGATCGCGCTTGCCCAAAGCGGCGAGCATGTAGTCTTTGCGGAGGTCGGCGAGGGGGGCGACGACAGTGGTCATAACGATCCAGTCAATGACATAATGAGTGTGTATTTTTTAACACACTTGAGCCACTCAGGCTCATTCAGCCGCTAGTCAGGAGCAACCTGCCATGAAACTTAACGATATGGACTTGGGCGAGAAAAAACGCGTCAACGTGACCGTTTCGTCCAAGCTTATAGCCGATGCCAAGGCGCTCGGTATCAACGTCTCGCAAAGCGCCGAGGAAGGATTGATGAAGAAGGTTCGTGAGGCCAAAGGCGCACAGTGGCTTGAAGAAAATCGCGAAGCTTTGCTGGCCCACAATGAGTGGGTCAAGAAGCATGGCACTTTCGGCGACCGCGTACGCGCCTGGAAAAAGAAGCATGCCGCAGTTTGATGTTTACAAATTGCCGCGAGACTTTTTGCCGTTCACTCATGCCGTCAACATGCAGTCCGATTTGGTACTAGGACTGCCGACCCGCGTCTGCATTCCGATGGCTCCACTCGCCCGTGTCCATGCACCCGCCACGCGTCTCAATCCAGTCGTAGAAATCGCTGGAGAAAAGTTGTTTGTCATGACGCAACACGTGGAGGCGATTCCCGAAGACTTGCTTAAGCGACCGGTTGCGGCTCTCGGCGCGGAACGGTTCGCGCTGGGTAATGCGCTAGATTTCCTTTTCCACGGTTACTAATCCTTCCATGCAAACCAAATTCCAAGGCACCGCCTCCTACATCACCACCCCCGATCTGCTGCTCGCAGTCAACGCTGCGATCACGCTGAAGCGGCCGCTACTCATCAAGGGCGAACCCGGCACTGGCAAAACCATGCTCGCGGAAGAGGTCGCCGCCGCCCTCGGCTGGCCGCTCTTGCAATGGCATATCAAGAGCACCACCAAGGCGCAACAGGGCCTGTACGAATACGACGCAGTGAGTCGCCTGCGCGATTCGCAGCTCGGCGAAGAGAAGGTCAAGGACATCGCCAACTACATCAAGCACGGCGTGCTCTGGGAAGCGTTCGAGTCTGACGTGCCCACCGTCGTACTGATCGACGAAATCGACAAGGCCGACATCGAATTCCCGAACGACCTGCTGCGTGAATTGGACAAAATGAGTTTCGACGTCTACGAAACGCACAGCACCATCACGGCGAAGCACCGCCCGCTGTTCATCATTACCAGCAACAACGAAAAAGACCTGCCCGACGCCTTCCTGCGCCGCTGCTTCTTCCACTACATCAAGTTCCCCAGCAAGGAAACGATGAAGCAGATCGTCGACGTGCACTACCCCGACATCAAAAAGGATCTCGTGAGCGCCGCGCTTGAAGCGTTTTTTGATTTACGCGAAATGCCAGGCCTCAAGAAAAAGCCATCTACTTCTGAGCTAATCGACTGGATTAAATTGCTGCTCGCAGAGGACGTTGATCCCGCAGTGTTGCGCGAGAAAGATCAGCGCAAAGTGCTGGCGCCACTGTATGGGGCGGTGCTTAAGAATGAGCAGGATACTGAGTTGTTTCAGAAGCTTTTGTTTATGGCGAGACGGGGGTAGACGAAGAACGAAAGCATTTGATCTATGAGTGATCGGACTTATGCCTTCTACTTTGCGTCATCTGTGGAAACCTACCTTGCGCATGCAAAAAATTTCGTTGATGCTGCCGATTCGCTTTCGGACGCACAATTCGGGCTGACCAAGCAGGTGCTTTATGCGCATGGCGTTGAGTTGGCGATCAAGGCATTCTTGTTGGACAAAAAACTGCTGCCTTTCGAAAACGAAAGAGGTACTACCGCATTCAACAAGCGTTTAGTTACTGCACGGAACCAACTAAAGACGGAGTATCAGCATCGAATATCTGATCTTTGGCGAGCTGCTGCAGTAGAGCTACCAATAGCCAAGATTCCGCCAGAGTGGTGCGCGCGGCTCGATGGCACCTACATCGCGAACAAATATCCCGAGGGTGCCATTGCACATCCGATATTGGGCGAGGAAGAAAAATCGGAGCTTAGAAACGCGTTAATTGCGATAGCAGGCGCTTTGACGCGAAGCTAGTCCCAAATTCACAAGCCACCGTAGCCTCGATGCAGCTACAGCGGAATCGAGGATCGTAGCGCGGGGAAAATGGCCTCTACGACGCATCACGTAATGACTAAAACCGCACTTCGCGCATCGGCAATGAACGTGCGCGCCCCATCAACGCTGGCGGTGTTGCGCGACAACGTTGATGGGGCGCGCACGTTCATTGCCGATGCGCGAAGTGCGGTTTTAGTCATTACGTGATGCGTCGTAGAGGCCATTTTC
>JANXNO010000628.1 GCA_025354075.1 Burkholderiales bacterium
GCCTGATCTTCCCCCACTGCCGCGCCTTTGCGAACCAGCCGTCGGCAAGACCATAGACGGTAAGGTGCCGCCACCCATCGTTCTGAACCGCTTCGCTGGCGACAATCGTTTGATGCGTCTCGAAGGCCGTGCCGACAAAGACAATCAGTTGGTCGGAGCAAAGCGGGTGGCCGTGTCGGACGACGAGGTGACGCGACTTTGCGAATCAGGATTTCCGGTTGCGGTCCTCGATGTGGGTGACGCACCTAAACTAGCAAATCGGCCCAAGACAGTGGTGCCGCGGAGCGGCGATTTGCCAACCGAATTCAGTATTTTCAACACCAACAACGGCGGCTACGGCCCTTGGACAACGTACGGCTACTTCTGGGTGCCGAAAGCGATGCCCAGCGGCCACACGTTTCAAGTGGTCGACTTCACTGTCACACCAACCAATTTTCAAAACAGCGGCCCGAATTCTCATTTTGCGGTGTCAACTTTGACGCTTAGCAACAGCGATCTGGATCATGACTTCGACGGCAAGGGAGTGGCTTTCTTTGGCGGTACGGAGGCCACCTGTGGTTCGGCACAAAAGACCGTGCTCCAATCTTGGGCTATTCAGAACTATACCGACGGTGCCATTCCGCCGTGCGGCAGTTACCCCGGCTGTTCTAACCCAGTTTTCAACGGGTATGCACCCGCGCCTTGGGCGACTCAGCCCGCCACTTGCGGTGCTTGGGATGCGGTGACACCGAAACGCTTTCTCGTAGGAGCCAACATTTGGCAGCAGTCGGTGTACTGGAGATGCCAGCCCGGTGGCACCTGCCCAGAATTTGTTTCGCCCAACGTAGACAGCACGTCAAGCTATTTTCGCGCTGGGGGAGCAGGCGTTGCCTTCTTGCACGTGCTTAGCGCGGAGGTTTACTGGACGCTTTACTTTACCAACGTGTCATCCTACACCGCGCCCTAAGGAGCATCCCCATGCAAATCTCTCTCCATTGCTCGCGCAGCGACATTGTCCTGATGCTTACTTCGACTTACCGACGCATTCGTGTCGCTACGCTCGCGACTTTGCTGCTTGTGTTGCTAGCTGTGATGGCCGGGGCGGCGCATGCGCAAGGAACGATTCGAGCAACGACCTCGCCGGTCGAATACGTTCCGTTCGAAGTGACAATACAGACCAGCAACAGCTATTGTTATGACGCTACGTTTCCGCTTGTAGGCGATGTGCAATATACGAGTGGCACGTTGTCCGTGGTGCTAACTCATTTGACTTCGACCTTAGTTCCCGACGGGCAGTCAACGACATGCGGACAAGAGCGAAAATTCACTGTGTCTGGCTTGCCGCGGGGACGACAAACCATCAAGGTTGACGTTACCAACGCAGGCGTTGACTCCAATAACAGCGTGGGCGCACGCGTCAGTGAAACAATAACTTCTACCGTTGACGTGGCATCGTTCAGCACGAGCGCCGCGCTGGTAAATTTTTGGACCGGAGGCTTCAGATCTACATCTCCCAATGACAGCGTTCGGGTCTTTCAACTGACGCCCAGCCGATTTGCCATGTTCTCGGGTCAATGGGATTGGATGGAAGTAGGAAGCCCAGAGACTAACTACACGTTCAAAGCGTTTGTGTTTGCGTCCGCTGATCGGCTACCCGATGCGTTGGCCCGCCTGTATGTTTTGAACTATCCCGATCCGTATCGCGGCGTCTATTGGACGATAGACAAGGTGAATGCCCAGCGCTTGGCGACCGAGTGGAACAAAGCCGTGACAGAGACGCTGTGGGCGGTTGGTCGCACCATCAATGGTGCATGCCCGCTTGGCATGTCCCCGGTGTATCAGGCATTCCATCCGCGCGCGATCAGCCATCGCTGGACGCAGTCACGGGCCGCGTACGCGACGATGCTCTCCAACGGTTATCAGGGCGACGGTCCATCGTGGTGCGCGCCCGCGCTTCGTGGCGAGTAACTGGCGGCATCGCGCATCAGTGTGAGATTCAGTATGGCTTTACGCTGAAACGACCATTTAACCTGGGCGTAGCT
>JANXNO010000643.1 GCA_025354075.1 Burkholderiales bacterium
ATCAACGCCAACAGATTCGCGGCGGACGATTTCACGCGGCCCAAATCGCTCGTGGTTAAAAACGATTGCTTCTTTTCATCCAGATCGGCTTGTTCCACCACCGCAAGACCCAACTCGCGCGCCCTGACAGGCGTCATGCCCGCGCTCAACGCGCGAAAGTGCGGCTCAAACACCTCGCTAAAGCTATACACCCGACGGTCACTGCGCTTCTCGACGCGAAAGGTCTGGATCGTCGCCACCACCACAATCGCCACGCGACCAAAATCCTGCGGCGCAACCGTCGCCAAATCGCTAATCTCGATCACCCGATACGCATTGCCATATGCCTCTCGCAACGCCGCCGCGTACGGGTGATGCGCGGACTGCAACGCGCCCACCGTCTGCGTGCGAATCATGTCGCTTGGCGTCAACCACAGCGCCACTGGAAACGGCGTATTCGTCCACGCACTCGCGATACGCGGTATCGCATGCGCCGCCATCAACGTCTTGCCGCCACCGGTCGGAATGCGCAAGCACACGCAAGGCACCGCACCCAGCTCATCGGTGCGATACGGCACGCCCGTCACCTGCTGCCGCCCCATCGAATGCGCCCACGCTGCCTCCAGCCCCATCGAACTCGCTTGACGCAGAAACAGCGTCAGCGCGTCAAGCGCTTGAGATTGGTAGGTTTTTAGGGTGAATTGGGGCATCGGGTGCCAATAGAGTTGTTTAAGTTGTTTAGTTTTACAAGTGGTGCAAGCGCGCTAACCATCTGATTTATATGACTAATATCTAATAGATCTAGCAAATTCTCGTAAAAAGGTTGTTTAGCAATTCGCCCGCTAAACAACTAATTCAGCTCCGAATACGCCAGATCGCACCGGGTCCGCGTAGCGGGCCAGCAGGGTCAACCTCAATATAGGTGCCGTTGTGACCGCGAAGTCGCAGCGCAGTCCGAAGGTTCTTTATTTTCGTTTCCTTTGCAACAGCATTTAAAACACCGGGCAATTTTTCGAAAAGCAATTCGCGCAACTGTGCTCCGGACGCGGGACCCAGCATGAGTCTCTTAATGAGCAATGCCTTGTAGTGCTCATCATCAAAAGCGGAATTCAAAACATACGCATTTTCTGTTCTGGTCACCTGCGCCACGCGCGCCGAGACGGTCCAATTTGGCTTGCGCCCCTCAATCAAACCGTGTGATCGCAGCGCTGCAACGTACGTATCATCAACCCGCAATTTTTTCTGAATGCGGTCAAGCCAAACGACCTGCTCAATCGGCAAATCCGTCTCCTCCATCAGCAGTCGTGAATAGTTCTCATCGATACTTTGGCCGTACACATTAAGCACCGTCTTGTTCAGCGTCGAGCCTTCATAATCGGGCAATGGCAGATAGCGTTTACGTTGCGTACTCACCATGTCGGCAATGCCGAAACCACCCTTATCAATCATTCCAATTTCATTCATAGCCGCTGCAAGCCACGGGTTGCGGTAGACGCTTGGCGTGCGCGACCCATCGAAATAGTCCTCGGGCGCACCATCCACAAACCCGCCCATATTGGTCATTTTCAACCGACCGACTATCTCTTCAACGACCACACGTGCGTTCTGCCCATAGTCCTGATGCGCCAGACAGTTATGCAAGCTCTCCAGAACGAGCTGGTTGTCATACCGTGGCATTTCTGTGGCAATCAACTGCGTGGCCGGAAAAAGCTTGATGTTCGGATTCCGGATGCGTTTGCTGACGTCAGTCGTGGTGAGCAAGAACGGTGGCGAAAAATGTTCAATCACGCGCTCGTCGGGTAATTTCCAGCTAATTTCCGCTGGATTGGGCGACAGCAGCGCCGCACTCTCAGGGCGACCGAGCAGCAGCAACGCCGCACGCGTCACGCCGCCGCCACGGGTAATCTTTGCCTTGTCTAGAAAAGACGCATCAGTCCAACCCGCGACGTCGCCCGCCCAGCGCTCGTTACGATGTCTATCCGTGAATTTTCTGCGCGCCAGCGCAACCGCATTCGGGTCAAGATCATCTAGCGTCGCGTTTGGCACTACGACTGCGCTCCAATCCTCGCCCGCCAACGGCTCCGCGAGAATTGCATCGTGCCGATCTTTGCGCAATTCGACGAGACTATCGCCGTCGCGCTGCCATGCCTTTTTGTGCGCGACCACCGGTTTGCGCGGTGCATGTCTGGGCACATGTACCACCCACACCGTAGCGCTCGTGTCTGACGCTACAAACGGCTCAATATGCAAGCCCAGCGACGGCAAGTTGACAAGATTGCCCATCAACCGATGCGGCAAATTCTCCAGCGTGTAGTCCTCGAAGTGTTGAATGCCCTTGATCGCTAACGTCTTGTCTTCAACGCCCAACACCACGCAACCGCCGTCCATGTTGGCAAACGCCGAAATGTACGAAATCAAATCTTCGCCCACTCGGCCCGATACGAACGATTTCAAACTACTCGCCGCTTTCCACTCAACGGCCTCGTTCTCTTTGCCATAGCGTTCGCGGAGCAACGCCTGTAATTCGCTTGCCGTCATCAGATCACCCTCGCGCCACGTCGTACGGAATTTGTTTGAAGGCGACATTTTCTGCGGCCAGCCGCGCGGGGCCGAGGCGGACAGATTCGCCGTAGATCACGCGGGGTCCGCCCACGTTCGGGTGCGGATGCTCTGCGTTCAGGAAGGCAAGAATCGCGGAGGTGAGCACATTGCCGCCTTGGGGTCGGCGGTCGCCGAGGATGCCGTTGAAGAGCAGGTAATAAGCGACGCCGTTGTGGGTGCCGAGGTAGGGGCTCGATCCCAAAGCGGTATCACTCCTTCGCGCCACTGGCTTGGCCCCCTCTCCCCTCGCGGGAGAGGGTTGGGGTGAGGGGGCAGCGGTTACGCGCCACGGCGTGCGTGTCTCCTGCATCCACACAAACGCGGCCAGCGTGTTGAAGCGCACGTCGGGGTGGATCGCGCCGGTTTCATCGAATACGGGCGCGCCGAGCTGCATGAAGCGGAAGCTGCCGCCGCCTTGCCAGTTCACGGCACGGCTGATGCCGCCCTGTTCGCCGTTTAGCACTTTTTGCAGGCGCGGCAGGCAATGCGTTTTGGCATGCTCGCCCATCTCGATGCCGATCCAGCGGCGACCCATTTTTTGCGCGACCGCCGCGGTGGTGCCGGAGCCGAGGAAGCTGTCGAGGATGAGGTCGTCGGGGTTGGTGGCGATGTGGAGGATGCGTTGAAGGAGACGTTCTGGCTTCGGTGTGCCGAATACATCCATTTCGAAGAGTGCGACAGCCTCTTTTTTTGCCTCTTGAGTGTGTCCCACTTGATCGTAAGGCCAGAGCGTGCGCGGAACGATTCCTTGTTGTACTTCGTGCAAAAAGCGCTTCAGACGAGGAACGCCATTTCCGTCTTTCCCCCACCAAATTCGATTGTCTGCGTCCAATTCTTCAAGTTTGGCTTTTGAAACTCGCCAAAACGTTCCAGGGGGCGGCCCAGCGATAACTCGACCCGCAGGATTGGTCACCGGATATATACCGAGACTGTATGAGTTGCGGGCAGTCAAATTATGAGAGGTCCAAACCCCGCGAGAATCGTGGTCAGGATTCTTATAGATCGAGTCCTGCTTTGCTGTGCGCGGCATCAAGTTTGGAACCCAAGCCTCCGAGCGTTTCCCGTAAACAAATATGTGGTCGTGATCTACGGACAAGTATTGGGACGAGTTCTTGGTCGCGAATACTTTCTCCCAAACCACATTCGCCACAAAATTCCCCCGCCCAAACACCTCATCCATCATCACTTTGAGGTAGTGCCCTTCGTTGTCGTCGATGGTGACCCAGATGCTGCCGTCCTCGCGCAGCAGTTCACGCAACAGTTGCAGGCGCGGCAGCATCATGGACAGCCACTGCGCGTGCTCGAGGTTGTCGTCGTAGTGCTCGAACGCGCTTTTGGTGTTGTACGGCGGGTCGATGAAGATGCATTTGACCTGCCCGCGATAGAACGGCAGCAGGGCTTTCAGCGCTTCGAGGTTGTCGCCTTGAATGAGCAAATTGTCCTCGGTCGCGGGCGCGGTTGCAGGTTCCGTAGAAGACAATGGCTTTTCGCTGTCAGCCTTATTTAACGTGGGCTCAAGCGCTGAAAATAGGTCTTGTCGACTTTCAGCGTTTTCAGCATCCTTCCCCATGTCCAATAGGGCTTTGACGTCTGATGTTGTTATGTTCGCCCGATGCTCAGACACCGCTTCCAGCAGTCGATACGGGACGTTTTTGGCGATATCGAAAGCGGCGGCTCGGTTGAGCCAGTCTAGGGTGGGCATTTAGCGATTCTGCCTGATGCAGGAACGGTGAGTATTCAAAGTATTCGGCCTGAAACTTAAATTTCTGCGTGACAAGTAAAGCATTGCTTAATTATCATCGTGGCATTGCAATAAATTACGCTTAAACTTTAATTTCTCTATGCGCTTTGAAAGTTTTGTTGCATCCGCCGCTGGCGAACTGGTGCAGTCGCCGCAAGGCGCGTGGGCGTTTGTTCCCGCTCCGTTGCCTCCTGCCATCGAATACACGTCGCGGTTGGTGAAACGGCTGTCCGCTGCGGACGCGGCGTTGGGCGAGTTGTCCGGCTTGGGCCGAAAAATGCTGAACCCACATCTGCTGATTGCGCCGTACCTGCGGCAGGAGGCGGTCCTTTCATCACGCATTGAGGGCACGCAGGCGAGTCTGTCTGATTTGTTTCAAGACGAGTTGCAGGATGCCCGCGAGAAGCCCGCTGGCAACGACGATTCCAATCCAGGCAACGACGCGCCCGAAGTGCGCAACTATGTCTCGGCGATGGAGCACGGGCTGCGTCGGCTGTCGGCGTTGCCCGTGTCGTTGCGGTTGGTACGCGAGCTGCACGCACAGCTGATGACCGGTGTGCGCGGTGGCGACAAAACCCCCGGTGAATTTCGCCGACACCAAAACTATATTGGCGTGGCAGGCAGTCGCATCGATACGGCGTCATTCGTGCCGCCACCGCCCGACCGCATGCTGACTTGTCTTGATGCGTGGGAGCGCTATCTGCACGTTCGCGATGCACCGGACCTGATTGATTGCGCGCTGATGCATGCTCAGTTCGAGACGATTCATCCGTTTGCAGATGGCAATGGCCGTGTGGGCCGCCTGCTGATTACGTTGTTGCTGGTGGAGCGCGAGCGTCTGTCGCAACCACTTTTGTATCTGTCGGCGTACATCGAAGCCAACAAGCAGGAATATTACGAACGCTTGCAGCGCACGCGGACACATGGCGACTGGGCGGGCTGGCTCGAATACTTTCTGCTCGGTGTGGAAATTACGGCGCGATTAGCTGCGCAGCAGGTGACGGCACTCAACGATTTGCGCGATGCGTGGCGTGAACGCTTTGTCGGGCAAGCCAGTGTGATCAAACTGGTAGAAGCGCTGTTTGTGAATCCACTCATGGATGCCAAACGCGCAGCCCTAGTAACCAGCCGATCAGACCCATCGGCGCGGCAAGCTATCGCAGCGCTTGAAGCGGCTGGAATTCTGCGCGAGATCACGGGGCGAAATTGGGGCAAGGTGTACTCGGCACATGAGGTGCTCACGCTGCTGCTCAAACCGGACCATAATTTGCGGCAGCCGTTAATGGCGAACGCATTCCAATAAGTTGCGGGGTGTCAGCCTGAGTAAGCGAAAGTGGAATGCAAAACGTAGGAGCGGCTTGCCGCGACCCGGTGTAGCGAAAGCTGCGGTTGGTCGCGAAAAGCCGCTCCTACACTGCCTGCGTCTAGTCGCCGTTCACCAATTGCAGCGCCATTCGATTGTGCCGCTCAATGTGCAGTTGCAATTCCAGCGTCGTGAGTTGCCCTTCACGCACCACCACACGCCCGTTGACGATGGTGTATTCGGCCTGCGGACTGGCGCAGAACATGAGCGCAGCGATGGGATCATGCACCGCGCCGCCGGCCATCGCGAGCGTGTCGATGCGGAACAGCGCGAGATCGGCGGCCATACCTGGCGCGATGACGCCGATGTCGTCGCGACCGAGCACGCTGGCACCGCCGCGTGTGGCGAGGCGCAGCGCGTCGCGGGCGGAGAGTTCGCGTCCACCGTCGTCGCAGCCGAACGGTCGCAGCGAGCGGCCGACTCTGGCGAGCAGCATGGCTTGCCGAGCTTCACTCAACATGTGCGAGCCGTCGTTGCTGGCGCTGCCGTCAACGCCGAGGCCAACGCGGACGCCGCTGTCAATTAGTTTTCGGATCGGTGCGATGCCGCTGGATAGACGCATGTTGCTGCACGGGCAATGCGCAACGCCGGTACCGGTGGCGGCGAACCTGGCGATGCCGTGCACGTCGAGTTTGACGCAGTGTGCATGCCACACGTCCTCACCCAGCCAACCCAAATCTTCTGCGTATTCGGTCGGCGTTTTGTTGAACTTTTCGCGCGAATACGCGATATCGTGATCGTTCTCCGCGAGGTGCGTGTGCAGGCGCACGCCTTGGCCTTTGAACGAGCGGGCAAGTGTTGCGGACTGGCGCATCAAATCCTGACTTACAGAAAACGGCGAGCACGGTGCGAGGCCGACGCGGATCATCGCGTAGCGATTGGCATCGTGAAATTGCTCGACTACACGGTGCGAATCTTTGAGGATCGCGGACTCGTTTTCGACCACTGAATCCGGCGGCAATCCGCCCGCCGATTCGCCCACACTCATGCTGCCGCGCATAGCGTGAAAACGCATGCCCATTTGCTGCGCGGCGCTGATGGTGTCATCAAGCTTTGCGCCGTTCGGATACAGGTACAGATGGTCGCTCGACGTGGTGCAACCGGAGAGAAGCAATTCGGCCATCGCGGTGAGCGCGGAGGCGTGAATCATGTCCGGCGTCATGCGCGCCCAGATCGGGTACAGGCCCTTGAGCCAGGTGAACAACTCGGCGTCCTGCACCGCAGGAATCGCGCGAGTCAGCGTTTGGTACATGTGGTGATGCGTGTTCACCAAGCCGGGAATCACCACACACTTCGACGCGTCAATAATTTCGTCAGCGGTCAGCGGTGCATCAACCGATGGGCCGAGTGATTCGATGACGCCGTCGCGCGCGAACACGTATGCGTCGCGTAGTTCGCTCCCTTCATCGTTGAAGGTGGCGACGGCGTGAGCATTTTTTATGAGTAGTGTGGGCATGCCGTCTATCTTAAATATCTTGGACACAAAAAAGCCGCGCGTACGCGGCTTTTTCTTTGGCTAGCAGCGAGCCAATTACTTCCCGTCGCCCGGCACTTTGCCTTCGACGCCCTTGACGTAGAACTTCACACCACTCAGAAATTTGTCATCTGCAACCACGCCTTTGGCAATCAATTCCTTGCCAGATTGATCAACAATCGGACCAGTCCACGGATGGAAGGTGCCCGCTTTTAGCCCTGCCTTGATTTCGTCGATTTTGGCCTTGGTTTCCGCAGGTACGTCAGCCGCCAGCGACACCATGTCAATTGCGCCTTCTTTCACGCCCCACCAGCTTGAGCCCGTCGCCCATTTGCCGTCCATCACATCCCGAACCGACTTGATGTAATACGGTGCCCAGTTAATGACGGCCGAACCCAAGTGCGCTTTCGGGCCGTAGGCGGTCATGTCGCTGTCCCAGCCGAACGCGCGTTTGCCTTTTTCCTCAGCAGTCTTCAACACGGCGGGCGAGTCGGTGTTTTGCATCAACACGTCGGCACCACCGTTGATCAGCGCGGTGGCGGCTTCGGTTTCTTTCGGTGGGTTGAACCATTCGTTGACCCAGACTACTTTGGTCTTGATCTTCGGGTTCACGCTTTGCGCGCCCATCGTGAAGCTGTTGATGTTACGGATCACTTCAGGGATCGGGATCGAGCCGACCACGCCCAGCGTGTTGGTCTTGGTCATCTTGCCTGCAATGACGCCCGCCATGTACGCGCCTTCATACGTGCGGCTGTCGTAGGTGCGCAGGTTGTCACCCGTTTTGTAACCCGTCGCATGTTCAAACTTGATATCTTTGAAATCAGGCGACACTTTGAGCATTGGCTCCATATAGCCAAACGTGGTGCCGAAGATGACTTTGTTGCCCTGACCGGCGAGGTCACGGAACACGCGTTCAGCGTCGGCGCTCTCTGGCACTTTTTCGACAAAACTGGTGACAACCTTGTCGCCGAATTCTTTTTCGACTGCCTTGCGAGCGTTGTCATGGGCAAAGGTCCAACCGCCGTCGCCGACCGGACCGACGTAGGCGAAGGCCACTTTGAGCGGCTCAGCCTTTTTGACTTCAGGTGCGGGTGCGGCGGCAGGAGCCGCAGCCTTCGGTTCTTCTTTTTTGCCACATCCGGCCAACGCGGCCAAAAATGCGGCGCTCATGCCTGCTGCGAGCAGACTACGCTTCATGTTCATAAGGATCCCTCTGATTGAAAATAGTGACGAACGAAATTTGCTTCCCGTAAATGTCATTTTACGAGCCCGGATAAAACGGTTTGCCGACCGAAGCGGGCATGTTGATCCGAATCCATGCTGGGTTACGCGAAATTAATGCCAGCACCACGATGGTCGCCAGATACGGTGCCATCGACAGGAACTGGCTGGGAATGTCCACCCCCTGGCTTTGCAGATGAAACTGCATCATCGTGACGCCACCAAACAGATACGCCCCGAACAGCACGCGCAGGGGCCGCCACGTGGCAAACGTGGTGAGCGCCAGCGCGATCCAGCCTTTACCGGATACCATGCCCTCGACCCACAGCGGCGTGTAAATGATTGAAAGGTATGCGCCCGACAATCCGCACATCGCGCCGCCGAACATCACCGCCAACAAGCGAATGCGGCGCACCGGATAGCCGAGCGAATGCGCCGATTCGGGGCTTTCACCCACCGAACGAAGCACCAACCCGGCGCGTGTTTTGAATAAAAACCAGATGATCGCCAGCGCTAGCGCGATTCCGATGTAGGCCAGCGGATGCTGCTTGAACAACGCCGGGCCGATGAACGGAATGTCGGCAAGACCCGGAATCGCGTAACTCGGACGCGCGGGCAGTTTTTCCTGAACGTACTTGACCCCAACAAACGCTGAAAACCCCGCGCCAAACAATGAAAGTGCGAGCCCGGTGGCGTACTGATTGGTGTTGAGCCAGATCACGAGCACGCCAAAGAGCGCCGCCATGCCCGCGCCCGCTGCCATACCCGCCGCAAAGCCGACCCAGTCGTTGCCGGTATGCACTACAGCGGCGAATCCCGCAATGGCCGCGCAGAGCATCATGCCCTCTGCGCCGAGGTTGACGATGCCCGATTTTTCGTTGATCAGCAGGCCAAGCGCCGCAATCGCGAGCACCGTTCCGGCATTGAACGTGGCTGCGATCAATAACGCGAACGATTCCATTATTTACCCCCCGCTGACTTTGAGAATTTGATCCGGTAAGCGATGAGCGTGTCGCACGCCAAAAGCGTGAAAAGCAGCAAACCCTGAAACACGCCAGTCAACGATTTCGGCAGCCCAAGACGGGATTGCGCAAGCTCGCCACCGATATAGAACATGCTCATGAGAATCGCCGAAAACACGATGCCAATCGGGTTCAATCGTCCGACGAACGCCACAATGATTGCAGCAAAACCGTAGCCTGCGGGTACGTACGGCGTGAGCTGACCGATGGGGCCCGCCACTTCCAGCGCGCCCGCGAGACCCGCCATTCCACCGGACACCAGCAACGCAGTCCACAACGCACGACGCGATGAAAACCCGGCGTACTTTGCGGCGGCAGGTGCCAGTCCACCGACTTGCAACTGAAAACCGCCATACGTGCGAAACATGAAAATCCACATGCCGACCACGCCGAACAGCGCAATCAACAGGCCCACATTCATGCGCGTACCGTCGAACAGTTTGGGGATTTGCGTGACCTTCTCGAAGTTTTTGCTTTGCGGAAAATTGAACCCGTTCGGGTCTTTCCACGGGCCGTACACCATGTACGACAGCACCAGCTCCGCCACATAAACCAGCATCAGGCTGACCAAAATTTCCGACGCGTTGAAGCGATCACGCAGCAGCGCAACGATCCCCGCCCACAACATGCCACCTAGCACGCCCGCGATCAGAATCAGCGGAATGATCCACGGCCCGGTCGTCTTGTCCGCCAGCAGGGCAACGCCACCCGCCGTCACTGCACCGAGAACGAACTGGCCCTCAGCGCCGATGTTCCACACGTTCGAGCGAAAGCACACGGCGAGTCCCAATGCAATGAGCAACAGCGGCGTGGCTTTAACAGCCAGCTCAGACAGCGCATAGCCCGATTTGATCGGCTCCCAGAAAAACACCAGCAAGCCCTTGACCGGATCTTTGCCCATCAGCATGAAGATTGCGATGCCGATGATGACAGTGATGATGAGGGCAAGGAGCGGTGAGCCGATACCCCAGAATTTTGATGCCTGTGGGCGGGGTTCTAGTTTGAACATGGCGTCGCTCCGGAGCTACCTTTGCAGGAGCGGCTCGCCGCGACCCAAGCGTAGACAAAGTACGGTCGCGGCAAGCCGCTCCTACAGCGCATGGCTCACCTCCCACAATCCACTCATCCACTCGCCGATTTTTTCGACCGTCGCATCTGCCGTGTTGATCGATGGCGAAAGCCGCCCCTTAGCGATTACATGCATGCGATCGCACACTTCGAACAGCTCATCAAGCTCTTCGCTGACGACTAACAAAGCGCAACCTTCATCGCGCAGCTTTAGCAATTCGCCACGTATCTGCGCGGCTGCGCCAACGTCCACACCCCAAGTGGGTTGCGACACGATCAGCACTTTTGGATTCGCGCTTATTTCGCGACCGACGATGTACTTTTGCAGGTTGCCGCCGGAGAGACTTTTGGCCTCTGCGGATGGCCCGCCTGCCTTCACGTGGAAGCGCTTGATGATGTCCGCTGCCAGCGAAGCCGTTGCTTTCGGCGAAACCCATGACAAGGGCGGCTTGCCGACCACTTCCGACGCCCGAGACAGCAGGGTGTTGGCAGCAAGCGACAGCGTCGGCACCGCGCCGCGCCCCAAGCGTTCTTCAGGCACAAAATGCAGGCCACCTGCGCGGCGAACGCGCGGATTTCGTTTTGAAATGTCGTTGCCAAACAGGCTGATGCTGCCGCTTGGAGCGCGCGTGCTCTCACCTGAAAGCGCGGCGAGAAATTCCTGCTGACCGTTGCCGGAGACACCAGCCACACCAACGATTTCGCCAGTGCGCACTTCAAAATTGATGTTGTCGAGCGTCACGCCAAACGGATCGTCAGCAACAATCGACAAGCCTTTGGCTTGCAAACCAATTGCGCCAGTCTTAACCTCACGATGCTGTAATTTTGGCGGCTCGGCACCAATCATCAAACGCGACAGCGACGCGTTGCTCTCGTTCCTCGGATCAACGTGGCCGGTCACTTTGCCACCGCGCAGCACTGTGCAATTGGTACATAACTCACGAATTTCATCAAGCTTGTGACTGATGTAGAGCACGCTGCAACCGTCGGCAGCGAGTTGACGCAAGGTGACGAAAAGCTTGCGTACCGCCTGCGGCGTTAACACCGACGTAGGTTCGTCCAGAATCAACACTTTGGGATCGGTGAGCAGCGCGCGCACAATTTCAACGCGTTGACGTTCACCAACAGACAGCGAATGTACAGGGCGATCCGGCTCGACATCGAGACCGTAAATTTTTGCTTTGCGCACGGTCTGTTCACGCACGTTCGCCAGCGTTAGCGATTTGTCGAGCCCGAGCCAAATATTCTCTGCGACTGTCACCGTTTCGAACAACGAAAAATGCTGGAAAACCATGCTGATGCCGAGCGCACGGGCCTCTTGCGGATTGCGGATTTTGCTTTGCTTTCCATCGAGCAGCACTTCGCCAATGTCAGGCTTGACTGCGCCGTAGATGATCTTCATCAACGTCGATTTGCCCGCGCCGTTTTCTCCTAGAACAGCGTGGATTTCGCCTGGTGCTACGCGAAGATTGACGTCACTGTTGGCCACCACACTGGGATAGCGCTTGGTGACGTTTTTTACTTCAAGTCGCAGCGTTGGTGCGGCTTCGCTCATTGTGTTCCCCGTGTAGTTTTTGCCTACGTTCAATCAAGTCCGCCGCGACCCCAACCGCGATCACCCCTGGATGCTTGCTACTCAACTGCTTGACCGACCCAGTCCGACCAATCGGGCAGTTGATGCGAGCAATTGCCGCGCCAGAATGCCCGCGTTGCTCAAATCGTTTTCTGAATGTCGCCGCCTTCGTCTCCGAGCCAATCAGACCAATATAGGCCAGATCGTCACGCTTGATCAATTCGAGACAAATATCGAGGTCGAGCGCATGCGAATGGGTGAGCACCAGCACGTCAGCATTGGCGGGGATCGCACGCACTTTGCCCACCGGATCATCCGTCTCGACGACGCACACGTTAAGCGGCGCGTGCTCGGGAAACACCGCATCGCGACCATCAATCCATC
>JANXNO010000663.1 GCA_025354075.1 Burkholderiales bacterium
GCTGCCAGCGCCCGCCAGGGAGTTGTTCGATGCGGCCATCAAGTTCAAGCATCGTCAATTCGGTGACGACTTGATCCACCGCCAGAGCACTGCGCGCGACCAGCGTGTCAACGTCGATGGGGGTGTGTTCTATGAATTTGAGCAGGCCGGTGGCAGCTGATTGTGCAGAATCTATTTCGGTCGCAGTTTCGCGGGTGGAAGCCACGGTTTCAAAGCGCAATTCTTCAAGCACGTCGTTGGCTGTTTCAACGAGTTTCGCGCCCTGTTTGATCAAATGATGACAGCCTTTGTGGAAGGTCGAATGAATTGAGCCGGGAATCGCGAACACTTCGCGGCCCTGTTCACCGGCCAATCGCGCGGTGATCAGTGAACCCGACTGCATGGACGCTTCGACGACCAAAACACCTAACGACAGGCCGCTGATGATGCGGTTACGCTTTGGGAAGTTGGCAGGCAGCGGCGCCGTGCCAAGCGGATATTCGGAGAGCATCAGACCCTGTTCTGCGATGCTGTGCGCGAGCACTCTATTGCGTGCGGGATAGACGCGATCAATGCCGGTTCCGATCACTGCTATGGTCGAGCCGCAGTCGATACCTGTGGCTCGCAACGCGCCCACGTGCGACGCGGCGTCAATACCCAGCGCCATGCCCGACACCACCGTAACGCCGCGCTCGGCAAACGCCTTCGCGAAAGCTTCTGCGGTGTCAGCGCCGCCTTGTGAGCAGTTGCGCGAGCCGACCATTGCGATGGCGGAATTACCCAGAAGTTCGATGCGGCCCTTCGCGTAAATCACCAGTGGCGCATCGCCGCTTTCGAGCAGCGCTTTGGGATAGGACGGATGCGCCCAGGTGAGCAAATGATGATCGGGCGCGCTGTGCAACCAGGCCAGTGCTGCGTCGATTTTTTCCAGTGTTTCGGTGTCGGGCAGTGTTGTGATTTTTCTCGCTACCGGCTCGCTGACCAACCGGGAAAGGGTTGCGTTACTGGCACTAAACACCGCGCTGACATCGCCAAATTCGGACAGCAGTTTGTGTGCGGCAAGTGAACCGACGCCACGCACGAAGGCAAGGCGCAGAAACTGGGAATCATCGGTATGTGTGGGCATTTTTGTTCTGTCTAAAACAACAAGGGCACCGCTCGGGTGCCCTTGGTTATCTTCATTGATGTGCGGGTGACGCGTTACGGATTGCGTAACAAGTAACCAACGCGTACATTTTCAACGCCCGTGTTCATCACGATACCGTACGAAATGTTGTCAAACACGCGGAACACAAAGACCAGACCAATGCGCTCTTCCGGTATTTCAAGCGTTTTTTCTTCGCTGCCTTTTTGCTTCGGCCAGCCGGGTACGTAGTTCAGGAAAGGCTCGTTGTAGCGCGGGTTGGCAAATGTCTCAACCGGTTTGTAGACTGCCAGCACATGGCCTATTTCAAGGCCGTGCAACTTGCCGCGACTCAGTGTGACGACGTTGGTTTTGCCTGCCTCAGAGATGCCATTGGGGAGCGTCATCACCTGCGCTTCAATCGTTTGCTCAGGCGCGTGTGGCACGTAAGACATCCGCTCTGCCGGTGGTGCCGGGAGCAGGTAATCGCCAACCTGCGCTTCTTGTTTGCCGCTCACGATTTCGAGCCGCGCTACGTCGCCGTCGCGCTGCAATTTCGCGTCCCCCAGGTACGTAGCCTCATAACCGATGATTTGTGGATCGACTTCGTTATGCCGCCACTTGTACCAGGCGCGCGCCGGTATGCCAGGGTCGCGCAACTCGCGTCCTTTGCGATACATCTGGAAGACTTTACCCATTTCCGGCTTGACGCCGACAACGTAGATTGATTCGCCGACAGTAAAGGCAACGCGACTGCCCACCGATTTGACGATTTGCGGTGCGTCATTGAGCGTTTCAGCGCCAACCACGATATTGCCCACCATGAACGGTTCAATATCGCCTGGCGGCAGGGTTGGAATGGCCGCTGTCTCACGCGCTTCGGCGCGTATTTGTGGGCCGATGCGAACCGTTGGCCGATCTTCAAACGCTGGCTGCCCCGACAGGCCCTGCTGCCCCCGTACCGACAGGCGCGGTCCACCCACGGCGTTGCGATCAAGCACGATCACCTGGCCTGGATAAATCCAGTGCGGATTCTTGATCTGGTCTTTGTTGAGGCGCCACACCTCAGGCCAGCGCCACGGCTGTTTCAGGAAGGTGCCCGAAATACCCCATAGCGTGTCGCCTTTAACCACGACATGGCTATCGGGTGCGTTCGGCTGGATTTGCACCGGATCGGTTGGCGATTGCGCCACAGCTGCCATCGCGGCGATGCCGACCAGCAACGACGCAAGCAAGCGGCGGGGTCGAGGGCTGAGCCCAAATTGAGATGAGAAAGTCGTGCGATTCGTTAACATTCCGTGTCCTGGTGGCGGGATTGACGACATTGTCATATGGTTCGGAAACACTCGAAACTATCGCGTGTCATTCGCAAATTAGCGATCCGGCGAACCTGGAAATGTCGAACAGTGCCCTAACCTTAAGAAATTACATGAAGATTGTGCAACCAGCCACCTGATTTGGCAAGCAAATGGCGCTTTTACCTATCCTTGAATACCCCGATGCGAGGCTAAAACGCATCGCATCTGACGTCACCGAGTTCACACCCGCGATTAAGAAGCTGGTGGACGACATGGCGCACACGATGTATGAGGCCCCCGGCATCGGCCTGGCGGCAACGCAGGTGAACGTTCACAAGCGGGTGATCGTCATTGACGTGTCCGAGACCAAAAGCGACCTCAAGGTCTTGATTAATCCGCAAATTATCATGGCTGACGGCGAAATCGTGGGCGAAGAAGGCTGCCTGTCGGTGCCCGGCTATTACGACACGGTCAAGCGGGCCTCGCATGTGGTGGTTAAGGCTCATGATGCGTCGGGTAACCCTTTTCAGCTTGAAGCAACCGATCTGCTCGCCGTGTGCATCCAGCATGAGATGGATCATCTAGTGGGCACGGTGTTTGTTGAACACTTGTCACAGTTGAAGCAGATTCGCGTCAAAACCCGCATGAAAAAACGTCAGCGCGAGGCTGAGCGGGCTTAACAAAGTTTTGCTGCGCACGACGCCGCCGTACACGGAACCCCATGAAAATCGTATTCGCCGGCACGCCTGATTTCGCGGCAATCGCTCTCAATGCCCTGCTGAACAAAGACCCCGACGCTGGTTTCAACGTGGTTGGCGTGTACACCCAGCCAGATCGCCCCGCCGGTCGCGGCATGAAGCTGCACGCCTCGGCAGTAAAGCTGGTGGCGCTGGCCGCAGGTCTGCCAGTGTTTCAGCCACCGTCGCTCAAAACACTCGAAGCCCAGGCTGATCTGGCGGCGCTGGACGCTGACGTCATGGTGGTAGCTGCCTACGGCCTCATCCTGCCTCAAGCGGTGCTCGACATTCCACACAAAGTCGCTGGCTTTGGCTGCCTGAACATTCACGCCTCGCTGTTGCCCCGCTGGCGTGGTGCCGCGCCGATCCACCGCGCAATTCTCGCCGGTGACAGCAAAACCGGTGTGGCCATCATGGACATGGAGGCCGGGCTTGATACCGGCCCGGTGCTGCTGGAGACCTTCACCGCCATTGGCGCGCGCGAAACCACCGGCCAGTTGCACGACCGGCTGGCGATGCTCGGGGCCGAAGCCATCGTGCACGTGCTCACTCGGCTGGCTCGTGGCCACGAGGTCTCAGTGTGTGCCCAGTCGTCGCACGGCGTGACCTACGCCCATAAAGTGACGACCGAGGATGCGAGGATTGACTGGTCGTTGAGCGCCGTCGAGATTGACCGCACGATTCGCGCGTTCAATCCCGTACCCGGTGCGTGGACAACCTGGCGCGGCGAAAAACTCAAGCTCTGGGCGGCAGAAATCGCGGCTGTTCCGTCGTGTGTCGGCTCAGAACCCGGTGTGGTGCTGGCAGCAGAAGGTGAGCACTTGCTCATCTCTTGTGGCTCGTCGCCGCTGGCAATCACCGAAATTCAGCGCGCTGGCGGCAAGCGAATGAAGGTGTCGGCGTGGCTTGCGGGTGGCGGTCATCCGACAGTGCGCGAGCGGTTGGGCGTTGATTCCGGTGGCTAACTGGCTAAGGTAGCCACTATAGCTTTTCGCTGAAAGCACCATTCACTCTGGGCCCAGCTTATCGTTAGGCAAAGTATCGACAATCGGCCAAATGGCCCTATGAGCCCATATTCGATGGGCTTTTGCGATAAAAGCTGATCGGTGAATCGTCTATTTTGGCGCGGATTTTTCACGCTCCAGCGCGTCCACTTTGGCGGCCAGCTCTTCAATCTGCGCGCGCAGCACGTTGAGCATTTCGCGCTGTATGTCGAATTCCTGCTTGGTGACCACGTCCATCCGTGCGAGGCCGGCGGACAGCGTGGCGCGCAGGTTTTTCTGCAAGTCTTCGCCAGGATTGCCTGAAAGCACGGCCTTAATTTGCGCGGTGAGGTCGTCTAAATTCATATCCGGAGTCTAGCAGCGCCGCGAGTCTTGGTCCGTGATACGGCACGTTACGCCAAAGCGACGCTTTATTTTGGTGCAAATCATCGAACCCGCTCCATAAACGCACTTTTTTTGCGCAGCAGTGCCCGTATGTCCCAGCGGCGCGCCGCCGTCTCCACTGCGCAGCGGTGCTGGCACGGCGCTTGCGGTGTGTCGTCCACTTAATGTCACCGTTTTCAATAGGAGATCAATGATGAAACTAAAGCAATCCCTCGTCGCCGCCACGATTTCAAGCCTTATGGCAGGTCTTGTGTTTGCTCAGACGCCGCCAGCGCCAGCGGCGGCAGCTGCGCCCGCGCCACCACCCGCGCCATTTTCAGTGAACGTAGGCATCGCCTCTTCCTATATTTATCGTGGCCTCAATCAGTCAGATTACAAACCTGCGCTACAAATCGGTGCCGACTATGTGTCGGAATCCGGTTTTTACGTCGGTGTGTGGGGTTCCACCATTCGCTGGATCAAGGACTTCGGCCTCGGTACCGGCAATATCGAATTCGACGTGTACGGCGGCTACAAAGGGACCGCAGGCCCGATCGGCTATGACGTCGGCGTGCTGCAGTACGTCTATAACGGCTCCGTCACTCCCGGCGCGATCAAGGCGAACACCACTGAGCTCTATGTGGCTGGCACCTACGAAATGTTCACGCTCAAGTATTCACACGTCGTTTCTAAAGGCACCTTTGCTACGGCGGGCTCAAAAAACAGCGGCTACTTTGACCTGAGCGCATCGTTTCCACTGATCGACAATCTGGCATTGAACCTGCACGTCGGGCACCAGATCCTCAAGAACACCGGCGGCCTGGGAACCTACACCGACGGCAAAGCTGAACTGGCGTATGACTTCGGCAACGGTTTTGGCCTGTCCGGCGGCGTCACGGCTACCGATGCCGACAAGAACTTCTACCAGCCAGCAGGCAAGAAATTCACCGGTAAGACAACGCCGTACGCGCTCATCAAATACACCAAGTCGTTCTAATTTAATTTACCCAACATCGGGGGAAACGATTCATGAAACTGGTCACTGCCATCATCAAACCGTTCAAGCTCGACGAGGTGCGTGAAGCGCTCGCCGGCGTGGGCGTACAGGGCATCACCGTGACCGAAGTCAAAGGCTTCGGTCGCCAAAAAGGCCACACTGAGCTCTATCGTGGTGCCGAGTACGTGGTCGACTTTTTGCCAAAAGTAAAGGTTGAAGTTGCCGTCAAAACCGAGCTCGTGGAGCGCGTGATTGAGGCTATCGAAAAAGCGGCCAATACCGGCAAGATCGGCGACGGCAAGATCTTCGTGTTTGAAGTCGAACAAGTCATTCGCATTCGCACCGGTGAAACCGGTCCGGACGCGCTTTAAGCGGGGGTTGTTAATAATGAAATTTAAACTATTCGTCGGCGCGTTCTGCGCGGCATTGGCAATCGGCGTCAGTCAGATGGCGGCTGCACAAGCGCCTGCCGCAGCACCCGCTCCAGCGGCGGCGGCACCTGCCGCTGACGCTAAACCGGCTGAAGCGGCAAAAGCACCAGACGCAGCGAAGCCCGCAGAAGCCGCGCCTGCTGCTGGCGCGCCCGCCGCCGGTGCAGCGCCTGCTGCCCCGGCAACGCCTGCTGCAAAAGCACCTGAGCCAAACAAGGGCGATACCGCCTGGATGATGGTCTCCACGCTGCTGGTCATCATGATGACAGTGCCGGGTCTTGCGCTGTTCTACGGCGGCCTCGTTCGCTCGAAGAACGTGCTGTCGGTGTTGATGCAGGTGATGGTGGTGTTCTCGCTGGTCGTCGTGCTGTGGCTGATTTATGGCTATAGCTTTGCATTCACCGAGGGCAACGCCTATTTCGGCGGAACGTCCCGACTATTCGGTAAAGGATTGTTCGACAACATCGCGGGCACGTTTGCCAACGCTGCGACCTTCAGCAAAGGCGTCGTGATTCCTGAAATCGTTTTCATGGCCTTCCAGGCAACCTTTGCAGGCATTACCTGTGCGCTGATCGTCGGCGCATTCGCTGAGCGTATGAAGTTCTCGGCTGTGTTGATCTTCACGGTGATCTGGTTCACTTTCAGTTACCTGCCGATCGCTCACATGGTGTGGTTCTGGCCAGGTCCTGATGCATATACCGATGCCAAGCTGGTTGACGGCCTGAACGCCACCGCCGGTTTGATCTGGCAGTGGGGCGCGCTGGACTTCGCAGGCGGTACGGTGGTGCATATCAACGCCGGTGTTGCTGGTTTGGTAGGTGCGTACTTGGTTGGCAAGCGTGTTGGTTATGGCAAAGAAGCCTTCCCACCGCATTCATTGACATTGACGATGGTCGGCGCTTCGCTTCTGTGGGTAGGCTGGTTCGGTTTCAATGCCGGCTCCGCGCTCGAAGCCAATGGCACCGCCGGTCTCGCCTTCATGAATACGTTTGTGGCGACCGCTGCGGCCGTGTTGTCGTGGATTGGTGCCGAGTGGTTCCTCA
>JANXNO010000682.1 GCA_025354075.1 Burkholderiales bacterium
ATCAACCAGACGCAGGCCATATTTGATGTGGTCGCGACTCGCCAGCTCGGGCACGACCCCGCCGTACGGCGCATGCAAAGCGATCTGCGAGTGCAGCACTTCAGCCACGACTTTGCCGCTTTCGACATCAAAAAGCGCCACACCGGTTTCGTCGCAGGACGACTCCACACCGAGCACCCATCGTCTTTTTTTTGAGGTTTCCGTCATTTCGGGTTATATTACTTGGCTACTCAGGTAATTCACGCCTTTACACGTAAAACTACGTAACAATTTTCGGCCAAACATGATCATTAAAGTCCGCGAAAACGAGCCCTTCGAAGTTGCAATGCGTCGCTTCAAGCGCGCCATCGAAAAAACAGGTCTCCTCACCGAGCTGCGCGCTCGTGAATCGTACGAAAAGCCAACCACCGAGCGCAAACGTAAGCACGCCGCCGCTTGCAAGCGCCATTACAAGCGCATCCGCAGCATGCAGCTGCCGCCGAAGCTGCACTAAAAAAGTATTACGTCTGAGTATCAATGCGGCTCCCTTGGGAGCCGTTTTTGTTTTCGCCTTTTTGCATTCCACTCTGACTGGAGCACCGCCATGAGCCTCAAAGACACTATCACCGCCGACATGAAAACTGCCTTGAAGGCAGGCGACAGCCAGAAGCTCGGCACCATTCGTATGTTGCTGGCGGCGGTCAAACAGCGCGAAGTCGACGAGCGCATCGTGCTCACGGACGGTGACGTTGTAGCGCTCGTCGAAAAGGCGATCAAGCAGCGTAAAGAAGCAATCACTCAGTTCACCGCAGGCAACCGCCCCGACCTCGTGGCTAAGGAAGAGGCCGAAGCTGTCGTGCTCGCCGTTTACCTGCCCGAGCAGATGAATGACGCCGACGTTGATGCCGTGATCAAAGCGGCCGTCGAAGAAGTCGCCGCAACAGGCGTGGCGGGCAACGCAGCCATCGGCAAGATCATGGCCATCGTCAAGCCGAAGCTTGCAGGCAAGGCGGACATGGGCGCTGTATCGGGCAAGGTTAAGGCGGCGTTGGCGTAACGCCATTTCTGTGGGCGCGTTTCCACCGCGATTACCTCGCGGGCGATACTGCTTGCAATAGAACCACTCCTACAAAGACTGTTTCGCCTCGCGCAACGTCGCCATTTTGGCAATTAGCGCCTTCGCTTTCTCCACGCGCTCAGTTTCTGGAAGCGCCGCCAATTCCTTCTCAATATTTGCAATCGCTTTCATCGCTGCGATCTCTGGTGGCGTGAAACCGGCATGTTTGAGCGTGCGCATCAAGGCGCGCACTTCGGGCGGAACGAGCAGATCTTCGCTCAAATCTAGAGGCACACCTTCACCGGGCAACTTCGATAGCGCGCCATTTGATGCGGCTTCGGCGGCGCGGCGTTCGGCGATGATATCGACCCAGTTCATTGACGCCCTCTCTCTGTATGGAGCGATTGTGTTTTCACGCTTTGCTGCTATCTTAAGCAGATGAAGTTTTTCGTCAAATTGGCGGCTGCGGTTGTGGTCGCTGGGGCCTTGGGTTGCGCCGCGCTGCTCACTCAAAACAGCAATCCGCATTTCAACCCAGCCAAGGCGCATCACACCGCCAACGGGTTTCAGAACAACTATCCGCACATGGCCAACCAGAGCTTCTGGAAATGGCAATGGGAGCGGCTGCGCGATGGCACGGTTCAGCCACCGCCAGGTGGTTGGGCGAGTGTGTTGCCGAGCGTGAAGCCGGATGTGGCGTTTCTGAAAGCGAACCGCACTGAGCGCACGATGACGTGGATTGGCCACGCCTCCGTGTTGCTGCAAACTAGCGGCGTAAACATCATCATGGATCCGATATTTTCGGATCGTGCGTCGCCGGTGCAATTCGCCGGGCCGCAGCGACAGGTGCCGCTGATGATGAGCATCGACGAACTGCCCGCGATTGATGTGGTGTTCATCTCGCACAATCACTACGACCATCTTGACGTCGACACGATTCGTGCGTTTGCGCGGCGCTTTCCGGCCGCGACATACGTCGTTCCGCTGGGGTTCAAGCCGTGGCTGGCCGAGCATGGTGTGACCAATGTGCGCGAGCTCGACTGGTGGGACAGCGTGAAAATCGGCGCGCTAAACTACACGCTGGTTCCGGTGCAGCACTGGAGCAAGCGCACGCTGACCGACACCAACCGCATGCTGTGGGGCGGCATCGTGATTGAGGACCCCGCGGGCTCAGGTGGAGCCCAACCGTGGCGTTTTTTGCACACTGGCGACACCGGTTACTCGCAGGACTTCAAGGACATTGGCGCGAAGTTTCCGCAAGGCTTCGACTGGGCTGCGATCCCCATCGGCGCGTACGAGCCGCGCTGGTTCATGAAAGCGCAGCATGTGAACCCGGACGAGGCGGTGCAGATCATGAAAGATGTTAGCGCGCGGCAAGTGCTCGGCATTCACTGGGGTACGTTCGTTTTGACCGACGAGGCGCTGGATCAGCCGCCGAAAGATTTGGCGACAGCGCTCGTGAAACACGGCGTCGGGCCATCAAAATTTCATGTGTTCAAGAACGGCGAAATGCGACGGTTGTAGCTAGCAGCTTTAACGTGCAATCCCCATATTAATTGGGCTTAGCGCTATAAATGCGTAATTATCGACTTACCAAGATTTATATTGATAAGCCCAAGTGCAATAAGGGTTTCAGCTAAAAGCTGATAGCGCTACCCAAGCGTGAATGCACGCACTTTCCGCCTGCATAAGTTGCGGCAATCGCGCGGTCATCGGCGAGCGTCATCAGCGCAAAAAACACATCCATCGGATCGTCGCGCAAGCTCGTTCGCCGCGCCAGGAGCGGCGTCGCAGCCGGATCAAGCAGCGCAAAATCGGCTTCTTTGCCGGGCGTGATCGAACCCAGTTTGTCATCGAGCGACAACGCCTTCGCACCGCCCAGCGTCGCCAGATACAGCGCATACGCCGGTGACAATGATGTGCCCTGCAACTGCTGCACTTTGTAGGCTTCGCCGAGCGTGCGCAGCATCGAATAACTGGTACCGCCGCCCACATCGGTGCCGACGCTCACGACGTTGCCCGCTGCGAGCGCCTGCTTCAAATCGTAAAGCCCGCTGCCGATGAACAGATTCGAGGTCGGGCAAAACGCGGGCGTCGCACCCGCAGCCGTCATGCGCGCGCGATCCACGTCGTCGAGATAAATGCAGTGCGCGTAAATCGATTTGTCGCGCAACAAACCGTAGTGGTCGTACACATCAAGATAGCTGCGATGCTCGGGAAAAAGCTCCGCAACCCATGCGATCTCCGCGCGGTTTTCTGCAACGTGCGACTGGACGTACGTGGTCGGATGCTCAGTTGATAATGCACGCATCGTGTCCATCTGCGCGAGTGAGGACGTGGGCGCAAAGCGCGGCGTGATCGCGTACAGCGAGCGTGCATGACCGTGCCAGCACTCGATCAATTTTTTGGTGTCTGCGTAGCCCGTTGTTGCGGTGTCACGCAACCCATCGGGCGCGTTCTGATCCATCAAACATTTGCCCGCAATCATGCGCAGGCCGCGCGCTTCTGATTCTGCGAAGAAAGCGTCCACCGACTGCGGATGCACGGTACAAAAAACAGACGCCGTGGTGGTGCCGTTCTCAAGCAAACGATCCAGAAAAAACGTCGCCATCGCATCAGCATGCGCGCGATCCGCGAACTTTATTTCAGCGGGAAAGGTGTAGCGATTCAGCCAGTCGAGCAATTGTGTGCCGTAGCTCGCAATCACGTCCATCTGCGGGTAATGCACATGGGTATCAATAAATCCCGGTACCAAAATCTTGCCGCGATGATCGTCGATTAGAACGTCTGCTCCAAGTGTTGAAAGCAATGCATCGGCGGGCGCTACACGTTCGATCAAGCCATCACGAACCAATGTGATCGCATCGGGAAAATATTCGATGGCGGACACGTCGCCGGCAAGCCCAGGGTCGCGCAGGCAGTGCAGCAGGGAGGAGCGGACGGCGGTGACTTGCATGCTGCGATGATATTCGTGAACGGCTGTGGATGGCATTGCGCCGTGCGATGCCCGGCATCGCTTCAGTGAATGCACCGTCTACTTCGGTGCGCCGTCAGCACGACGTAAGCGTGGGCCGCGGGGCACACTTCTTGATGCAACTAGACTCCGCCATCCTAATGAATCGTGAGCACTCCGATCAAAGCCCCACTGTCCCCAAAGCTGCAACGTTTCCGTGCACGAATCACCGCGCTGATCGCGCGCAAACTCGGTCTGGAACTCGAACGCGCACCAGAGCCCGTGCCCGCTGCACCGCCGCCTACGCCCGTTCAACCTGGCTCGCCCGCGCCGACACCGTTACCCGCCACCGAACCCGTTGCGCGACCGATCACTGTCGAGCCAGCGGTCGTTGTCAAAGCCAAACTGCCACCAGTCGAACGCACCGATGCTCGCACGCACGAAGGCAGCGCCCGCAGCAGCGACGGCGCAACCTCGCCGTGGTTGCTGCTGCCGCCCGAGCGCGCGTATCGTCTCTATGTGCCGCCGCACGTTGATGGCGAACCGTTGCCACTGGTTGTGATGATTCATGGCTGCCGCGAATCTGCCGAAGAGTTCGAGCGCGGCACCCGAATGAACGCCGTTGCGGATCGCGGCGGATTCGCCGTGCTCTATCCCGATCAGGCCCAGTTCGCCAACATTCGTCGCTGCTGGAACTGGTTCGAGCCGAACAC
>JANXNO010000006.1 GCA_025354075.1 Burkholderiales bacterium
CCATGCCGTTGGCAATCGCACACATGCCGAATTCGCGCACGCCGTAGCTGACGTGATTGCCCACGCCCTCGGAGGTGACGGCGACCGACTGCTTGTGATTGGTGAGATTCGACCCGGTCAAATCAGCCGAGCCGCCGATCATCTCGGGCAGCCCGGGGCCGAAAAATTCGAGCGCGTTTTGCGCGGCTTTGCGTGTGGCGACTTCCTTGTCGACGGCAATCGCGGCATCCATCACCGACTTCAACATGTCCGCGTAGTTTCCAGGCAATTCATTGGCGAGACGGCGCTTGAGCTCCGGGTCAGCGCTTGCGAACGCCTTGTTCCATGCGGCTTCCAATGCAGCGCCACTCGCCTTTGCGTCAAGCGCGGCATATGCCTCTGCGGGCAGTTCGAACGGCGGCAAGGTCCAGCCGATGTTGGCGCGCGTCGCGGCGATTTCATCACCCATCACCGCTGTGCCGTGTGCGTCAGCGGTGCCGTGTTTGTTCGGCGAACCGTGGCCGATATCAGTCTTGCAGATGATCATCGTCGGACGCGACGTTTCCGTTTTTGCAGCGACGATGGCGGCGTCCACCGCATCAATGCTTTGCCCGTCAATCGGGCCGATTACGTTCCAGCCGTAGGCGAGGAACCGCTCGGCGGTGTTGTCCCTGAACCAGCCCTTGACTTCACCATCAATCGAGATGCCGTTGTCGTCGTAAAACGCGATGAGTTTGTTCAGGCCCAGCACGCCCGCGAGTGAGCTCACCTCGTGGGAAATGCCTTCCATCATGCAACCGTCGCCGAGGAAGACGTAGGTGTGGTGATCAATCACGTTGCCGTATTTTTTGGCCAGCAATTTCTCGGCGAGCGCCATGCCGACGGCGTTGCCGATGCCTTGACCCAGCGGGCCAGTGGTCGTCTCAATCCCCGGCGTCACACCAACTTCAGGATGCCCCGGCGTTTTGCTGTGCAACTGGCGAAATTTCTCAATCTCCGGCATCGGCAGGTCATAGCCGGACAAATGCAACAGTGCGTACGGCAACATCGAGCCGTGACCGTTCGAAACGACGAACCGGTCGCGATTCGGCCAATGCGGATTAGTCGGATTGTGGCGCAGGTGCTTTGACCACAGTGCAACTGCGATTTCCGCCATGCCCATCGGCATGCCCTGATGACCGGATTTGGCTTTCGCTACGGCGTCGACCGCGAGCATGCGGATGGCGTTGGCGGCGGTGTGCAGATCAGTTGCTGAAGAGGAAGCCATGCGGAAATCTCAAAGGAGGGATTGCGCCGTCGGCGCAGTAAAGCCTTGAATTATCGCTGACTCGCGCCGTTGATTCTCGACACAAGAACGCTCATGCACGAAAGCAGCTTTACCCAGAAAAGCCCGTTTCATAAGGGCTGAACATGCTTTTTACCTGTGAGTCGATAAACTGCAATTTAATGGGTTGAGCTCATTTTGAACAGGCCTTTCACTAAAAAGCTATTCGAATAGAGTGCGCCTTTCTTTGCTCGTCAACTTGATTTCACGCTTTATTTCGCGAACCCGCGCCTCAACATAGCTGGCCTCGTAGTAGTCGCCGTCGCCCGCTTTTGACGCCAGTTCGAACTGATCCAGCGCGCCACGCAGATTGGCTTGTCGCGCATAAAGCTCGCCGAGGAAACGATGCTGCTTCATCCTCATGCCGGCATCGGCACAGGCTCGGGCCGCGAGATCGAGCAACTGCACGTCGTCGGGCCGCTGCGCCAGACTCTTCTCCAGCGACGCCAGCGCGCGTTTCGGCTGCTTGGCGCGCAACAGCACTTCAGGCAAGTCGTAGTGCAGTTGCCAGTGATTCGGGTAGTCGACGATCGCCCGCTCAAAGAACGTGACGGCAGGGCCAATTTCTTCGGCCTGAATCAGGATCTGGCCCATCATCGCCGTGATCATGGGATGCCGGATGCCAGCGGATTCGAGCGTGGTCAATTCGCGTTTGGCCCGCGCAAAATCACGCTCGCGCAATACGGCGGCGGCGAGACCGTAGCGGGTGGCCGCTTCCGACGAATATTTACGCTCAGCCAGCGCCGATTCAAAATATTTGACCGCCGCGGACGCGTCACCCACGTAGCTGCGAATCAGCGCCCGTACGTAGTGAAAATCCACGCTTTCCTTGGCCAGTTTGAATTCGTCCTTGGTGAGCCTGTCCTGCGCGTCCGCGATTCGCTCGGCGGTAATCGGATGGGTGCGCATATAGCCGGGTACGATACCGGTATCGTTGAGCGAGGAAGAGCGCTGCAGACGCTCCATAAATGTGCCCATCGCCGCAGGATCAAACTGCGCGCGCGATAAATACTGAAAGCCGATGCGATCTGCCTCGCGTTCGTTGTCGCGCGAAAAATTCAGATAGTTTTGCACCAGGGCCGCCTGCGAACCCATGATCGCGCCCTGCGCGGCGTCGCCCTTCCCGGACTTGGCTGCGAGCACCGCTGCGGCGAGCCCAGCGATGCCCATCCACGCGTTTTTGCGCTGATCGTCCATCATTCGCGCGTAGTGCTTTTGTGTGACGTGCGAAATTTCGTGTGACAGCACGCTTGCAAGCTCGCTCTCGGACTGAGTCAGCAACACCAGTCCCATATTCACGCCGATGTAGCCGCCGGGCATGGCAAAGGCGTTCACGCCGGGGTCAGCCACCGCAAAAAACTCAAAACGGTCGCGAATGCCCGGATTCGACGACAATATGCGCTGCCCCAGTTCGTTCAAATACGCATTGACCTCTGGGTCTTGCAGATACATGCCGCTGGCGCGGATTTCACGCATCGCGTCCTGGCCCAGTTTTTTCTCCTGCTGACCGGTCACCAGCGCCCCGGAGCTGTCGCCCAGTTCAGGCAGCGACGACTGGCCGGCCGCTGGCGTAACCACCAGCGCAAGCGCGGTGAGTGCCGAGGTCATCCGCATCGCCGGGCGTGAAACGCGCGCGTGGCAGGCGAGAGTTTGAGCAATTTGCATGTTGCTAAGATAGCCCAAATCCGCTTCCAGTTCCTTCCCGAGGTTTATTTCGTCATGGCCGAGCCACAGCAACCCTTGACGCAACCCCTGACCCATTTCGACGCTGCAGGGCAGGCGCATATGGTGGATGTGGGCGGCAAAGCCGAGACCCACCGCGTCGCCCGCGCGGAGGGGACGATCACCATGCTGCCCGCCACCTTCGACTTGATTGCTTCGGGTTCACACAAAAAAGGTGACGTGTTGGGTGTGGCGCGGCTGGCTGCGATTGGCGGTGCGAAAAGGTGCGCCGACCTGATTCCGCTGGCGCATCCGATTCCGCTCACCAAGGTCGCGGTTGTCTTTACGACAGACGTGGCGACCTCTACCGTGCGCTTAGAAGTGACCGCCGAAACGGTGGGTCGTACGGGCGTCGAGATGGAAGCGCTCACGGCTGCCAGCGTCGGTTTACTCACCATTTACGACATGTGCAAGGCGGTAGATCGCGGCATGGTGATCTCGGCGATTCGGTTGTTGGAAAAGCTGGGTGGGAAGTCTGGGCATTGGAAGGTTGCGCAGCCTTAGGGCTGCGTGCTCGCGCCGCAGTGCTGATCCGCGCAACGTTAAAACGGTAAGAGCGGCCTTGGCCGCGATCCCAGCATTGCTTGTGCACCCGACTTTCGCGGCCAAGGCCGCTCCGAAAAACACACACCGTAGGATACTCACCCTACAAAACCTTGTCGTTCATGGGTAACGTACGACCACCCACTGTTCTGGTGCTTTGTGCGTTCGCCATCGCCTTAGGCGCAGCGCAACTCATCCCACAATTACCCACCCGTGCGCTGTCGTCAGGCGTGTTCGCCCTCGCCCTATCCATCGGCCTCTGGCAACTCGTTCGCCCATGGCGAGTGGGCATCGTGCCATTGCTGTGTGTCGCCGTCACGTTGGGTAGCAGCTACGCGTGGCTGCGCGCCGACCTACGCATGTCGCAAGCGCTCCCCGCCGAATGGGAAGGCCGCGACATTGAACTCGTTGGCATCATCGACGAGCTGCCGCAGGCCGACGCACAAGGCGTGCGCTTTGCGTTCGCCGTAGAAAAATTGCTTACGCCACTCGCTACTGCGCCACCCCGAATCGCGCTCGGTTGGTACAAGGCGACCATCAAAGAGCTGCAAGGCGAGCCGCTGCCGACGCTACACGCGGGCGAACGCTGGCAGCTCACGGTGCGCCTCAAGCGTCCGCACGGTTACGCCAATCCAAACGGATTCGACGTCGAAGCATGGATGCTGGAAAACGAGCTGCGTGCCACCGGCAGCGTGCGCGGCGATGAGCCGAATCGGCGTCTTTCTGCCAATGCAGGACGCCCGATTGATTACGTCAACCAGCTGCGTGACCGCATCCGCGAACGTATGCGGCAGGCTCTTGCGGACAAACCGTACGCAGGCGTGCTCATCGCGCTCGCCCTGGGCGACCAGCGCGCGATCAACGAGTCAGACTGGGCGCTGTTCAACGCCACCGCCGTGTCGCATTTGTTGTCGATCAGCGGTGCCCACGTCACGTTGTTCGCCACCTGGGTCGCGTGGCTGGTGCTCGCGTTGTGGCGACGCTCGCCGCGCCTCATGTCGCACCTGCCCGCGCAACAGGCCGCTGCGATCACCGCTTCCGTGATTGCGGTGGCGTACGCGGTGCTTTCTGGTTTCGCCGTGCCTGCGCAACGCACCTGCTACATGCTGCTCACCGTCGCTCTTGCGTTGACGTTGCGCCGCGCGTTGTCGCCATGGTTGATCCTCGCGTGGGCGCTGGCCGTGGTGTTGGTAGTTGATCCGTGGGCGGTGCTCGCTGTCGGCTTCTGGTTCTCGTTTTCTGCGGTCGCGATGTTGATGTATGTGACCGTTGGTCGCGTCGGTGAGCGGCCATGGTGGCATACGCTGCTCGTCACGCAGGCGGCAGTCACGTTCGGGCTGGTGCCGCTGTCTGTTGCGTTGTTTCAACAGGTCTCGCTGGTCGGCCCGATTGCCAACGCCGTGGCGATTCCACTGGTGACGATGCTGGTGGTGCCGCTCACGCTGATCTGGATGCTGATTCCGATGGACGCATTGCTCGCAGTTGCGCATCAGCTGATCACGTGGCTCACGCTCGGATTGCAATGGTTGATGACGTGGCCCGCGCCGTTGTGGACGCAGCATGCGCCGCCGTGGTGGACGGTCGCTTTGGCATTGCTCGGCAGCCTTGTGCTGCTTGCGCCTCGCGGCTGGCCGCATCGTTGGCTGGGCATCGTGTGGTGTGTTCCGCTGTTCGCCATGACGCCTGAGCGACCCGCTGACGGCGAATTCAAATTGACCATTCTGGATATCGGCCAGGGTACGGCTGCCGTCGTGCAAACTGCAAACCACACGCTGGTGTATGACACCGGGCCAAAGTGGACGGATAACAGCGACGCAGGGTCGAGGCTCATCGTGCCGTACCTGCGCGCGGCAGGCTCGTCACACATTCACGGTTTGGTGGTCAGCCACCTTGACATCGACCACAGCGGCGGTGCGAAATCATTGCTGAACAGCGTGCCAGTCGACTGGATGCTGACCTCGGTGTTTGCCGAAGCGGGTATCGTAAAAACCGCGCAGGAACGTGGCGTTAAGGCGTTGGGTTGCGCGGCGGGGCAAACATGGACGTGGGACGACGTGCGCTTCGACGTTTTGCATCCAGAAGCAGGCAACTACGCGGAGGCCAAACTCAAAACCAACGACCGGTCTTGCGTGGTCAAGGTGAGCGCCAAGTCGTTTAGCGTCTTGCTAACGGCTGACGTTGAAGCAATGAGCGAGGCCGACATCATCGAACGCTACGCAGCGCATCCTGAAACGCTTAAAAGCGACGTATTGATGATGCCCCATCATGGCAGCTTGACCTCGTCGTCGGCTGAATTTATCGAAGCCGTAGCGCCTAGGCTAGCGGTGATCAACGCGGGCTATCGCAACCGTTTTGGCCATCCGAGAGACGGCGTGCTGTCGCGCTACGTTGAGCGAAATATTCCTGCGCTGCGCACCGATTGGCACGGCGCAATCAGCATCAACTCTGCAGAAGGTTTGACGAGTATTGCCAAAGAGCGCGATACGAGGCAGCGTTATTGGGTCGATCGGCCGGATTCTGCGGATCGTCGACCGATAGAATGATTTTGGCCCCTCTCCCCTAAAGGAACAGGGAGAGGGAGACACCGAGCGTCAAAGAAAGTGTGGCACTGCAATCCGCCTTCCCTCTCTCCCCCAGCCCCGCCCCCTGGAGGAGAGGGGAGCAGCAGCTCGCGCGAGTGAATTTTCTGCGCGCTTTACACCTCGCGAAACCGCCCAATCCGCACCGCGGTTTGCCCCACTTTGGGATGCGGCACCGGCATCACCATGACTGCATCGGCGTGCGGCGTGCGGACTGCGCGGTCACCATCCATCGCGATCAGCGTTCCAGCGTCTGCGATCACTTCCAGTCCGCGCACCGGTCGAACCCAGCGGAACGTCGGTTCCGTATGCGTCACCACGGTACTGATGTCTACTACGCGCTGCGACGCCGCGCCTGCCATCGCATCAAGGTGCGCGTCAATCCAGCCCGAATCCATGACATCGAAGTGTTGCAAAAACCTCAGCATCGCCTGTTTCGCCACGTCGCCCACTGCGGCTTCCCAATGTTGGCCACATTCAATTAACACCGCGCTCTTTGCGTCCAGCGGATCGCCATAACCCGCGTAATCGCGCAGCCGTTTGCCCGCCGCGTGACCGGAGTCGACCAGTATGTGCTCTGGCATGCCAATAGCTCGTGCCAACGCCAGTCCCTTCGTGGTGTCTCCCGCCAGCGAAATCGGCGGCGCGGGTTCGAGCATCGAATGCAGGTCCAGCAAGTGATCGACGGTGTCGTAGAACGGACGCAGCGCACGAGCCCGGTGCAGTTCTCGTGATTCGCGACTTCCATCGAGCGTCGCCTCATCCCATAAACGATTGAAATCCTCGTCAACGCAGCGCGAATCGAACGGCTTGTTCGCATCAAATGATCGATACGCGTCTACGTTCGCAAAGGCCACCGACAACGTGCCTCGCCGTGGCCGCAAGCCTGCTGCCAGTTCGCGCAGCAACCAGTCCGCAGCGATTGCGCCGCACACCTCGTTTCCATGCACCAGAGCGTTCACGCAGACGTGTGGGCCTGGCACGCCGCTCGCATAGCTCCACACATGGGCAAAGTGCGTGTTGCTGACTGCCCATTGGGCGATATCGGGGAAGACGGTTTCTATGCGGACATTCGCGTTCATACGAGTGGTACTTTACTCTTCCTCAGTTATTCTCTGTGCTTAAAGATTTACGGGGATGATTATGATTTCAAGTCGCCACATTATCGCGTGCTGGGCCCGCGTTGCGGTTCCGTTATTGATGGCTGCGAGCGGCGCGCTGTTTGCGCAATCCATCAACGTCGGACTCGCAGGCGATATCACGGCGTTTGATCCGCACTATCACAACGTCGGGCCGAATAACGCGTCGGTCGGTCACGTGTTCGAGCGCCTGGCGGAAACGGACGAGCGGCAAAAGCTGGTGCCCGGCCTTGCCCTGTCTTGGAAGCCGATTGATGATTTGAACTGGGAGTTCAAGCTGCGCAAAGGCGTCAAATGGCACGACGGCAGCGACTTCACGGCCGATGATGTGATTTTCACGGTGGATCGCGTGCCGAAAGTGCCGAATTCTCCGTCATCGTTTTCAACGTACGTGCGACCGATTAAGTCAATCAAGGCGACCGATCCGCACACGCTCATCATCACCACCGAGAAGCCGCATCCGCTTCTGCCCAATGACCTCGCGCTGATTCACATCGTGTCGAAAAAAGCGGCGACCGGCGCAACCACCGAGGACTTCAACACCGGCAAAGCGGCGGTGGGCACGGGGCCGTACAAGTTCGTACGTTTCGCCAAAGGAGATCGCCTTGAACTGGCTAGAAACGACGCGTGGTGGGGCGGCAAAACGCCGTGGGAAAAAGCGACATTGCGCCTGTTGACCAACGATCCAGCCCGCGTCGCAGCACTGCTGTCGGGCGACGTGCAAGCGATTGAGAACGCACCGACTGCGGACATGTCGCGCCTCAAGGCAGACAAGAATTTGTCGCTGTCGCGCGTTGGCTCCAACCGCCTGATTTATCTACACATGGACTCGAACCGCGACGTCACGCCGTTTGTCACCGACAAGCAGGGCAAACCGCTCGCTAAAAATCCGCTCAAGGATCCGAATGTGCGCAAAGCAATTTCGTTAGCCATCAATCGTGACGCTATGGTCAGCCGCGTGATGGAGGGTGAGGCGATTGCCGCCGGCCAACCGTTGCCCGACGGTTATCCCGGCACCTCGAAGACACTGAAGCCCGATAAATTTGATGCAGCGCAGGCAAAGAAATTGTTGGCGGAAGCGGGCTATCCCGACGGCTTCGCGATGACTATTCACGCACCGAACAATCGCTATGTCAACGACGAACAAATCGCGCAGGCCATCGCGCAAATGCTGTCGCGCGTCGGCATCGCGATGAAGGTGGATGCCATGCCGTCGTCGGTGTATTTCACACGGGCGACCAAGCTCGATTTCAGTTTTATGCTGCTCGGCTGGTCGGCGGGTTCTGGCGAAATGTCTGACAGCTTGCGGCCATTGCTCGGCACGTTCGATGCGAAAAAGGGCTGGGGCAACGCCAATCGCGGTCGCTACTCAAACGGCAAGTTTGACGCGATGCTCGAAGACGCGCTGGTGACAATCAACGACGCCAAACGCGAAGCGCTTCTTGCCCGAGCCACCGAAATCGCAATGGACGATCAAGGCATCATTCCGCTGCATTTTCAGATGAACGTATGGGCCATGAAAAAGAATCTGACCTACACGGCACGCACCGATGAGACGACGTCGGCTTGGATGTTCAAGCCGACGGGAAAGTAACGAAAATTCAGTCCCCTCTCCCCTTGCGGGAGAGGGTTAGGGTGAGGG
>JANXNO010000023.1 GCA_025354075.1 Burkholderiales bacterium
TTTGGCCCGCCGGGCTGGTTTGATGCGTGATGAGCTGCATGCCAAGGATCGCGGTGGCGTATTCGCGCACTTGCTCCAGCGACTTCGCCACCTTGACGCCGCCGCCCTTGCCGCGACCACCGGCGTGGATTTGTGCCTTGACCACCCACACCGGGCCGCCCAGCTCCTGCGCCGCTTTCACGGCTTCTTCGACAGTGAACGCCGGGATGCCGCGTGGCACCGGAACGCCGAATTCGCGAAGAATTTGTTTACCCTGGTACTCGTGAATTTTCACGGCTCAACCCCTGTTGTTATCAATCGAAAATGTATGGTTCACAGCGTCACGGCTTCATCCCGCGCAGCGGTGGATTCACCCACAAACCACTTCGGGTAATACACGCGCACCGTCTCTCTGTTTGTCGCCAAAGCGTGGCACGAATCGAGTTGAAACGGCTTCTTGCCGTCAACCGAATCCGCCTCGTTTTTAATCCCGGCGAACGTCTGCACCGCAGCGGTTGGCAAGTAACCCAGCAGCTCTGACAAATGCGTACAACCCTTCACGCCGCCCATATTCTCGGCGATGGACTTGCGAAAACCTTTCAGCAGATTGCTGCCGATCAATTTTTTGTATTCAGGCCCGATGCGGTTGCATTGGCCGGGATACGGCATCTCGTCGGTCACCGCCTCAATGTCGATCACTTCAAATCGGCGGTCAATGGTCACCCGCGCCCACATGTTGTGAACCGGAATGTCCTTGCTGCGCGTGCCCATCGCGAGCTTGTAGTCGCGCTCTTTGTGGTCGGTAATGTGCGCCTCAATGTCAAAGAGACCATCATCACGACGAAAGCCTTCATAGCTCACACGTCGCAGATGCAGTCGCTCGCGGGCAGCAGGGGAAGACAGCGGCATGTGAGGAATCGATTGGCGTATTCACCAGCGGAAGCTCGCACGGACGCTCTCCTGGGGACACGGTAGACTGTGTTGGGACGCTGATTCTAGCGCGATTTGTGCGGTGCAACGAGGGCTTACCCGAAGGAGGTGAACGTGGCGCAGGAGAAGAAGTTTGGGAGGTTTGTATTAGCACTGGATCAGGGCACCACCAGCTCGCGGGCAATTTTGTATGACTATTCCGGCACGCCCGTCGCCAGCGCTCAAAAGGAATTCCGCCAGCAATTTCCGCAACCGGGCTGGGTTGAGCACGACGCGATTGAAATTTGGGCGTCGCAGCACGCGGTGATGCTGGGCGCGATTGCCAAAGCAGGCGCAAAGCCCGACGAAATCGCGGCCATTGGTATCACCAATCAGCGCGAAACCACGGTGGTTTGGGATCGCACCACCGGCAAACCTCTCGCCAACGCCATCGTCTGGCAGGACCGGCGCACGGCGGGGCTGTGCGATGCGCTGAAAGCGGCGGGCCAAGCGCGGTTGATCCAGCAGAAAACTGGGCTGGTGCTTGACGCTTATTTTTCTGGCACCAAGCTCAAATGGCTGCTGGACAATGTTGCAGGAGCGCGGAAGCGCGCCGAAAACGGCGAGCTGTGTTTTGGCACGATTGATACGTGGCTGATCTGGAATTTGACTCAAGGCAGGGTTCACGCGACCGACCCGTCGAACGCGAGTCGCACGTTGCTATTCAATATCCATACGAACAGTTGGGACGATGAACTGCTCGCGCTGCTGGATATTCCGCGTGCCGTATTGCCTGAAGTTCGACCATCATCCGGCGCGTTTGGCGAGACTGTGATTGACGATGTTGCCGTGCCGATTGCGGGCGATGCTGGTGATCAGCAGGCAGCGTTGTTCGGCCAGGGTTGTCACTCGCCAGGGATGGCAAAAAACACGTATGGCACAGGCTGCTTTTTGTTGCTAAACACCGGTAGCGCAGCGGTTGCGTCCACGAACAAACTGTTAACAACAACCGCATGGCAGCTGCGCGCTGACGCTCCGCAATACGCCCTCGAAGGCTCCGTCTTCATCGGCGGCGCCGTGGTGCAATGGCTGCGTGACGGTTTACGCGCCATCAAAACGGCAGCGGATGTTGAAGCGCTCGCCGCTGAGGTCCCCGACTCGGGCGGCGTGTATCTCGTACCAGCGTTCGCAGGTCTCGGCGCGCCGCACTGGGATCCGTACGCACGCGGTGCGATGTTCGGCCTCACACGCGGCAGCGGCATCACGCACATCGCCCGCGCCGCACTTGAATCCGTTGCCTTTCAGTCTGTCGACGTATTGACAGCGATGGAAAAAGACGCCGGGCTAAAGCTCACCGAACTGCGCGTTGACGGCGGTGCAACGGCGAACAACTTGCTGATGCAAATACAGGCCGATTTACTCGGCGTGCCCGTGGTGCGTCCGAAAGTGCTGGAAACTACGGCGCTAGGTGCAGCGTATCTTGCGGGGCTTGCGGTAGGTTTCTGGCAGGATGCAGGCGAAATTCAGCGCAACTGGCAGGTCGATCGGGTGTTTGAGCCAACGCTGTCGCGTGACCGTGCAGGCGAGATGATGGCTGGCTGGGCAAAAGCGGTGGAGCGGAGCAAACAATGGGCAAACTGAAATTTCTTCTCGCAGGTATCGTGGGCGTCTTCGCAATTAACGGCGCACATGCCGTTGAACCACTGCGCGTATTCGACGCGCACATGCACTACAACATAGAAGCACGTGAACCGTATCCGCCCGCTGCCATCCTGGAGATTTTTCGCAAGAGCAACGTACGTGGCGTCCTCGCCACCTCGCGTCCGAATGACGGCTCTGAATTGCTGATGAAAGTCGCGCCAGAGTCGTTAACCATCGTGCCATTCATTCGCGTGTATCGTGATCGTGCGGACTATGGAACGTGGCACAAGAACCCGGAAATTGTCGCCATGATCGAGCGCGAATTTTCCGAGGGCGCGATGAAGGGCAAGGTGCGTGGCATTGGCGAGTTTCATCTGTATGGTGATGAGGCAAAGTCAAAGGAATTCGCGCAGATCGTCGCCTTCGCGCAAAAGAACGACTTGTGGTTGCATGCGCACAGCGATGAGGCCGCGATTAACCACATCTTCACGCTCGCTCCCAAGGCAAAAGTAATCTGGGCGCACACCGGATTCAGCGTCGCCACAGATCGCGTGGCAGCGATGATGAAAGCGCATCCCGGTTTGATGGGCGAACTGTCGTATCGTAACGACATCACCGATGGCGGCAAACTCTCGAAGCCGTGGCGAGCGCTGTTCACGGCATACCCCGACCGCTTTCTGCTCGGCTCCGATTGCTGGGTGACTGAGCGCTGGGCGCAGTACGGCGAGATCATGGATTACTACCAGCGCTGGCTGGCCGAATTGCCGCGCGATGTTGGCAATAAAATCGCGCATCGCAACGCGGAGCGGATTTTTGGGATCACGCTGAAATAGCGCGCACCTTCACACGGCTGGTGTCCTTCTCGGCCCTTCGACAAGCTCAGGATAAACCGTCGTTCCGATAGCCGGGAATTCCGAAAATTCGCAATCGTTGTCGCCGGTAACGACCCGTCCGCGTTGCGGCGCTCTGGATGCCCGCCTTTGGCGAGCATGACGCCAATATGGCATTTCCAGTTCTCTACTGACACAATGCTGTCAGGAGCACCCGCAAATAATTCTTCGTCCGTCTACCAACACACGAAGGAAACACAATGATCGGCAACGCAGTCTGGTTTGAAATCCCCGCGAGCAATTTTGAGCGCGCGATAACGTTCTATGAAGCGGTATTTCAGGTGTCGCTCAATCGCCAGAAGATGGGCGGCGGCGATCTCGCCGTCTTTCCGGGCAGCGACAGCTCGGTGAACGGTGCCGTCGTCAGTGAGGCGGGCTACGTTCCCGCACTGAACGGCGCAGTGGTATACCTCAATACCGGCGACGAGATGACGCCGTTCCTTGATCGCGTCACGGCCAACGGCGGCTCGATCATCGTGCCAAAAACCGCGCTGCCACCGGGCATGGGCCACTTCGCGCACTTCGGTGACACCGAAGGCAATCGTGTCGGTCTGTTTTCGCAGAACTGATCCTTGTGGTTAGGTAACCTGAAATGAGCCCCAGAAAAGTCATTCTCGAAGACGTCGTACTGCTGACCGACTTGCCCAACATAGGTAAATCGTTGGCAGGTGATCTGCAATTGATTGGCATTGCACGGCCCGCAGAACTTCGCGGTCGTGACCCCTACGAGATGTACGAAACGCTGTGCGAGATGACTGCGCAGCGGCACGATCCGTGTGTGCTTGATGTGTTCATTTCGGTGACGCGTTTTATGGCGGGCGAAGCGCCAACTGCTTGGTGGTCATTCACAGCAGAGCGCAAACGTACGCTAGCGCAGCACCAGCGGTAGAGCAACGATGCGCCGCGCAGACCGACTGTTTCGCATCGTCCAGTTTCTGCGCGGTCGTCGTCTCACCACGGCGCAACAACTCGCTAAATGGTTGCAGGTCAGCGCGCGCACCATCTATCGCGACATCCGCGATCTCGCGCTCACGGGCACACCCATCGAGGGTGAAGCCGGTGTGGGCTATCGGTTGCGCGGCGGGTTCGAGTTGCCACCGTTGATGTTTGATATTGAAGAGGTCGAAGCGCTGACGCTCGGCGCACGCATGGTCGAAGCGTGGAGCAGCCCGCAGCTTGGTGCCGCCGCGCTGTCCGCCATTGCCAAGATCGCGACGGCGTTGCCACCCGAGCGCCGTCAATGGTTAGAAGCCAGCCGAACTTACGTTCCGCAGTTCCATATTCCCAAGCAGCTCGGTGAGCGATTCGAGCTGTTACGCGGCGCGATTCGTGACAAGGCGAAAGTGCATTTCGTCTACGCCGATGTCGAGAAAAAACTCAGCGAGCGACGGGTGCGACCGTTGTCGCTTTACTTCTGGGGCGAACACTGGACGCTCGCCGCGTGGTGTGAATCGCGTGATGACTTTCGCAGCTTTCGTATTGATCGCGTAATTCGGCTGCATGTGACGGAAGAAAAATTCAAGGACGAGGCCGGCAGGCGACTGTCGACTTTTGTGCGTGGGCAGCAGGCTATGGTCAACGCCATTTCGTCTCGGTAAGCGCCCAAGGAATATTCGTTGCCGCAGCGCGAGGGGCTAGACTTCAGGCGACCTCACGCATACGGAAAACCAATGATCTCGCCTGGTTCGAACGCCGTGACCCTACGCCCATGAACGGCGCAAAAAGCCTCGTCGAAACGCTGCTGAAATCCGGCGTCGACACCTGCTTCGCCAACCCTGGCACCAGCGAAATGCACTTCGTCGCAGCGCTCGATCAAAGTGTCGGCATGCGTTGTGTGCTCGGCTTGCAGGAAAACGTGGTCACCGGCATGGCGGACGGCTACTACCGGATCATAGGCAAGCCAGCCACCACGCTCCTTCATTGCGGGCCGGGCCTCGCCAATGGGTTGGCCAATCTGCACAACGCGCGTCGCGCGAAGAGCGGCATCGTCAACATCGTCGGCGACCAGGCGACGTATCACCGCCCGCTCGACGCACCGCTTACCGCAGACACCGACAGCCTCGCACGCGCCGTGTCCGCGTGGGTGCGCACTAGCACACACGCAGCACACGTTGGTTGCGATGCCGCCGATGCCGTGCAAGCGGCGCGCACGGCGTCGGGACAAATCGCCACACTGATTTTGCCGTCCGATACATCTTGGGACGAGGGCGGAATCGTCGCCGATGCGCTGGCCGTGCCTGCTCCGCCCGCGATTGATCCGTTCGCCGTGCAGAACGCCGCGCGGATTCTGCGCACGCAAAAGAACGTGCTAATCCTGCTCGCGGGACGCGCCGTGCTGGGTCAATCGCAAGTGCTCGCGTGGCGCATCGCGCAGGCAACCGGCGCAACGCTCATGGCCGATTACGTGACCGGCCACATGCAGCGCGGACGCGGTCGTTTGCAGTTGGAGCGTGTGCCGTACAACACCGACCTGGCGGTGCAGGCGCTGAGCCGTTTCGAACACGTCATTTTGGTTAGCGCCAAACCTCCGGTTGGGTTCTTTGCCTACCCCGGAAAGCCATCGAAGCAGTATCCCGAGCGCGCGCAATTGCATGTGCTCGCGCGCGACGATCAGGACGGTGAAACCGCGTTGCAGGCGTTAGTTGATGAACTTAATGCACCCAGCGCAGCAATCCCCGATCCCGGCGCACGCCCCAACGCCGTCACGGGTGCACCAACGCCCGAAGGCCTCGCGCAAACACTCGCAGCCGTGATGCCAGACAACGCTATCGTGTCGGATGAAAGCGTGTCCTACGGTCGCAGCTTCTACAAAAACACTCACGCTGCGCCTGCGCACGACTGGTTGCATCTGGTCGGCGGTGCAATCGGTGCGGGTTTGCCGATGGCAACGGGTGCCGCCATCGGCGCTGGTGGTCGACGCCGCGTGATCAATCTGCAAGCCGACGGCTCGGCTATGTATTCGCTGCAAGCGCTGTGGACGCAAGCGCGCGAGCGGCTGCCCGTCACCACCATCCTGCTCAACAATCGCAGATACAGCATCCTGATCGGTGAATATCAGGCGGTTGGCGCAACGCCGGGGCCAGTCGCCATGAGCATGCTCGACCTCGGCAATCCTAATCTCGATTGGGTGAAGCTTGCTAACGGCATGGGCGTCGAGGCGGCGCGAGCGACGACTTTGGAAGCGTGCGCGGATTTGATGAAGCAAAGCTTTCAGCAGAGCGGGCCGTTTTTGATTGAGCTGATGATTTGAATCGCCTGCGACTCGCCGAACGCGTCGCCGCAAGGCTCAATCAAGTGGCTGGCAACGGCCAGAAAAGCGCGACATCAGAGATTCAGCTTTTTATTGAAATCCTTATTGGCATTGGGCTCACGCCGGATAAAGATTAGTTATTGAGTTTTGCATATTCGCGGTCTTAGCCCTTATCAATAGTCGCTTCCAGCCAAAAAGCCGTCACCATTTTCGCGCTGTATCGAAGCATTCGTGGAGTGAGAGGGCACGCTATTTTGTGAACACGATTTTGTCCACCGCGTCGGTGATCACCGTGTCCACACCCCAAGCCCAGAGCCGTTCGGCGTCTACCATATCGTTACAGGTGTAGCAGGCCACGCGCAGCCCGTTGGCGTGGGCTTGAGCTACGATTTCTCTGGTCAGCGTTCGCCAGTTGGCATCCATCGCAATCGCGCCGACGGCCTTGCAGCATGCGAGCCAATCTGCTGGCAGTGGGTTCTCAAACAGATGCGCGCGATCAAACTCGGGCGCAGCGTCGCGAGCGGCGATGAGCGCTTCGGTGGAGAACGACGAGAGCAGCGGTTTAAGCGCGGCGAGTGCCGGGTCAGAGAAGAGTGCCTGCGTTTCCAGTGCAACCGCCGCACCGGTTTCTCGCTCGCGACCGATGCAGGGCTTGATCTCGGTGTTGAGTTGAACGCCATTCTCAATGCAATATTTCGCGACACGCCAGTACGTCGGGATTGGTTCGCCTGCGTAGGCGGGCGAGTGCCATGAACCGGCATCAAGTAGCGCGAGCTGGTGCCACGTCTTTGCGGCGACGCGACCACGTCCGTCGGAGCAGCGGTTGGTGGTGTCGTCATGCATCAACAGCAGCGTGCCGTCGCCCGACAGCTTGACGTCAATTTCGGTTGCGCGATAGCCGAAGGACACGCCGTGACGGATCGCGGCCAATGTGTTCTCGGGCGCAAGTCTGCCCGCGCCACGATGAGCGATGGTTTTGGGATAGGGCCAGGCGGGGAGGTTCATGGCGGAAGTTTAGCCGTCTAGGAGCGCCGTGGTCGCGACCCGGTTCGCACGCCAAAAGTTGCGACGGAACCGCGCTTACAAGTCGAACCGAATGCCCTGAGCCAACGGAAGTTTGCGACCGTAATTGATCGTGTTGGTCGCGCGCCGCATGTACGCGCGCCAGCTATCCGAGCCCGATTCGCGACCGCCGCCGGTTTCTTTTTCACCCCCGAACGCACCGCCGATTTCAGCGCCGCTGGTGCCGATATTGACGTTGACGATACCGCAGTCGCTGCCTGCAGCACTCAGGAAGCGCTCCATCTCGCGCATGTCATTGGTGAAGATGCAGGAAGAAAGACCATGCGCGACGGAGTTGTTGAGTGTGATGGCTTGTTCAACATCGCCGTCGTATTTCACGACATACAAAATCGGCGCGAATGTTTCGTCGCACATCACATCTGTCTGCGCTGGCATTTCGACTAGCGCGGGTTGCACATAAAACGCATCAGCGCCAAGCATCTCGTGCACGCGCTCGCCTCCACTCACGTTGCCGCCAGCAGCGTGCGCCGCAACGAGCGCAGCCTGCATGCCGTCGAACGCAGCTTTATCAATCAGCGGGCCGACGAGCGTTCCTTCGTCAAGTGGATTACCGATGCGCAGCTTGCCGTAAATCACTTTCAGACGCGGCACCAGCGTGTCGTAGATGCTCGCGTGAACGATCAGGCGGCGCAGTGTTGTGCAGCGCTGACCGGCCGTTCCAACCGCAGAAAACGTGACCGCGCGTTCGACCATTTCGAGCGTTGCGCTCGGTGCGATGATCGCGGCGTTGTTGCCGCCAAGCTCGAGAATGCTGCGGGCGAAACGCTTGGCGCAAGCCTCGCCGACCATGCGACCCATGCGTGTGGAACCGGTCGCAGAAACGAGTGGAATGCGGGCATCTGCCGTGAGCGTGGCGCCTAGATCGGCACGACCAATCAACACGGTGGAAAGGCTGTCCGGTGCTGCATGACCAGCGTCACGATAGCGCAGCACTGCACGCTCAAAAATCGCCTGTGTCGCGAGCGCAGTGAGCGGCGCTTTGTCGGACGGTTTCCAGATCGTGCTGTTGCCGCAAACCAGCGCCAGCGCTGCGTTCCACGCCCACACCGCGACCGGAAAGTTGAACGCGCTAATGATCAGCGTTGGCCCGAGCGGATGCCAGGTTTCCATCATGCGATGTTCAGGGCGCTCGGACGCAATCGTGAGACCATAAAGCTGACGCGACAGACCGACCGCGAAATCGCAAATGTCGATCATCTCCTGCACCTCGCCCAAACCCTCTTGCAGAATTTTTCCGGCTTCGATGGACACGAGTTGGCCGAGCGCTTGTTTGTTCGTGCGCAGCTCGTCGCCAAGCAAGCGGACGAGTTCGCCACGCGCTGGTGGGGGGACAGTGCGCCATGCGAGGAAGGCTTCGCGACTGTTTGCGACGGTGCGTTCGATATCCGTGGCGTTGGCGCAGGCGGGCGAGGCGATTATTTCGCCGGTGATCGGCGTGCGTGCGGTGATTGCGTTTTCGCTGGTTGCGACTGTCACGGTGACGCCGAGTTGTTTGCAGAGATCGAGTGCGGTTTTTTTCATCGTGAATCCAATGGGTATCAATGCGGGTTCTGGGTGCCGAAATGTATAGGGTGCGCTCACTGCGTTTGTGGGAGCGACTTGTCGCGGCCACCGTTGCAGCGATGTTGGTCGCGACAAGTCGCTCTTACAACAACATGCGTACTAAGAAATGGACTCGATGCGCCGCGATTGCTCGTATGCGACACCAAAACGATTCGCGAGAAAATCTGGCAGAGCCACCTGCTCCTGACGAATGAATCCACTCTTCGGCAGCTTGCCCGCGCGAAAAAGATCAACAGCAGCGCAAATACCCGCTGCAGTAGTGATCTGAATCGCCGACACCGCCTCGTCGCTACCAGTCGCCCGCTGCGCAAAAATCTTGCGCGCGAACACTTCCTGAACGTAGGCGCCTTTGCGCATACCGCTGACGGTGACGAACACCAGCACCACGTCCTGCATGGTCGTTGGCACCGATTTGCGCATGATGTCCTTGAGCGCTTCCTGATCATTCGACAGGCGCAGCTCGGTGAGCAAAAACTGCATCAATGCGCGATGGCCCGGATAGCGCACGCTCTTGTAGTCAAGGCTGCGCACTTTGCCGTCGAGCGTTTCGCACAATGTGCCAAGGCCACCGGAGGTGTTGAACGCTTCGTATTCCACGCCGTCGAGGGAGAAGTGTTCGAGCCCTTCGAGTGGCAGCATAGCGGTGATCGCGCCTTCGTGAATCGCTTCACACGGATGACAGTATTCATTGATCAGTCCGTCGACGCTCCACGTCAGGTTGTACTTGAGCGCGTTGGTCGGGAAGGCTGGCAGCGCGCCGACGCGCATCTTGATTTCGTCGAGACTGTCGAAGCCCTGCGCGAGGTGATGCGCGACGATGCCGATGAAGCCTGGAGCCAGGCCGCATTGCGGCATGAAGGCGGTTTTTGCACCCTGCGCCAGACCCATGATGGCTTTGGTAGCGGCGACGTCTTCAGTCAGATCGAAGTAGTGGCAACCTGCGTTTTTGGCAGC
>JANXNO010000034.1 GCA_025354075.1 Burkholderiales bacterium
CTGCAATGTCGGCACCTGCCGGCGGCGGCGGTGCTGCTGCTGTTGTTGCTGAAGAGAAAACTGAGTTTGACGTTGTGCTGACCGAAATCGGCGCTAACAAAGTCAGCGTGATCAAAGCGGTTCGCGAAATCACCGGTCTGGGCCTCAAAGAAGCTAAAGACTTGGTTGACGGCGCACCGAAGACGGTTAAAGAGGCGATGCCTAAAGCAGACGCTGAAGCCGCCAAGAAGAAGCTTGAAGACGCTGGTGCCAAGGCCGACGTTAAGTAATTTCACGTTGTCGCCAAGGGCTGGTGGGTTCAAAAAACCTGCCAGCCCTTCGCCGCTTTTAGAGACTGTTCCCGATTGACGCGTTCTGACCCGCCAGAGCATGCAATCGAGAGCCATCTCCAGCTCCCGCAACCGCTCGTAACCATTGTTTTGGTTCCGCACCGGTCGCGCTTCTCGCTTCCACAGTTGAGGAACACATGACGTATACCTTCGCCGAAAAGAAACGCATCCGTAAAAGCTTCGGATCGCGCACCGCAGTATTGCCGGTGCCTTACCTCCTTCAAACCCAGCTCGCGTCTTATAACGAGTATCTGCAGGAGGGCGTGACCCAGCCCAACCGCAAAAACATCGGTCTGGAATCGGCATTCACGTCGATTTTCCCGATTTCGAGCCATAACGGTTTCGCGAAACTGGAATACGTTCATTACACGCTCAACACGCCACCGTTCGACGTGGTCGAATGTCAGCAGCGTGGTCTGACCTTTGCCGCGCCCGTTCGTGCCAAAGTTCGCCTGATTATTTATGATCGCGAAGCGGCAAAAGACACGGTCAAAGAGATCAAAGAATCCGAGGTGTACATGGGCGAAATGCCGCTCATGACCGAGAACGGCTCGTTCGTGATCAACGGCACCGAGCGGGTTATCGTGTCCCAGTTGCATCGCTCACCTGGCGTGTTCTTCGAACATGACAAGGGCAAAACGCACAGCTCCGGGAAGCTCCTGTTCTCCGCGCGCGTGATCCCGTATCGTGGCTCGTGGCTTGACTTCGAGTTCGATCCAAAGGACTACCTGTACTTCCGTATTGATCGTCGCCGCAAAATGCCGGTGACGATTCTGTTGAAGGCGCTCGGACTGACCGAAGAGCAAATTCTCGCTCGCTACTTCAAATTTGACGACGTTTACTTCACGCCAAAAGGTACGCAACTCGCGTTCGTGCCAGAGCGCGTCAAGGGCGAAATCGCGCGTTTCGACATTACCGCGCCGGACGGTACGGTAGTTGTGCCCAAGGACAAGCGCGTTACCGCGAAACACATCCGTGATCTGCAAAACGCGAAGCTTGAACGATTGACGTTGCCTGCGGAAGAAGTGCTTGGTCGCTTCACCGCTACGAATGTCATCGATAAAGAGACGGGCGAAGTGTTGCTCAAGGCCAACGAAGAGTTGACCGAAGAGTCGCTCAAGACCTTGGTTGAAGCAGGTGTTGGTCATATCCAGACGCTTTACATCAACGAGCTTGATGAGGGCCCGTGGATTTCGATGACGCTTAAGACCGACGACGTACCGGATCGCCAGACCGCCAAGGTCGCGATTTACCGCATGATGCGTCCCGGTGAGCCACCAACGGCTGAGGCAGTGGAAGCACTGTTCCATCGTTTGTTCTTCAACGAAGACACCTACGATCTGTCGCGCGTTGGTCGCATGAAGTTCAACCGTCGTGTTGGCCGCGAAGAAATCGTCGGCCCGATGGTATTGACGCACGAAGACATTCTCGACACCGTCAGAATCATCCTCGACCTGCGCAACGGTCGTGGTCAGGTCGATGACATTGATCACTTGGGTAACCGCCGCGTCCGCAGCGTGGGCGAATTGGCCGAGAACCAGTTCCGTAGCGGCTTGGCACGCGTTGAACGTGCGGTTAAAGAGCGTTTGGGCCAAGCTGAGAGCGAAAACCTGATGCCGCATGACTTGATTAATGCCAAGCCTATTTCGGCTGCGATCAAAGAATTCTTCGGCTCCAGCCAGCTGTCACAGTTTATGGATCAAACCAATCCATTGTCCGAGATCACGCACAAGCGTCGTGTCTCTGCCCTGGGCCCAGGCGGTTTGACGCGGGAGCGTGCTGGTTTCGAAGTACGTGACGTGCATCCGACTCACTACGGTCGGGTGTGCCCAATTGAAACTCCGGAGGGCCCGAACATCGGCCTGATTAACTCACTCGCCTTGTTTGCGCGTGTGAACGACTACGGCTTTATTGAAACGCCGTATCGCAAAGTGGTGGACACCGTGGTCACCGATGAGATTACTTATCTGTCGGCTATCGAGGAGAGCGGCTATGTGATCGCTCAGGCGAACGCGCCGCTCGATGAAAAAGGTAATTTGACTGGCGAATTCGTCGCCTGTCGTATCAAAGGCGATTCGACGCTGATGCCACCGTCGGAGGTGACGTACATGGACGTTGCGCCTTCGCAAATTGTGTCGGTTGCTGCCTCGTTGATTCCGTTCCTTGAGCATGATGACGCGAACCGCGCGTTGATGGGCTCGAACATGCAACGTCAGGCCGTACCTTGCCTTCGCCCTGAAAAGCCATTCGTAGGCACGGGCGTTGAGCGCACGGCTGCGATTGACTCTGGCACTGTGGTCACCGCAAAGCGCGGCGGCAAAGTGGACTATGTTGATGCATCGCGCGTTGTGATACGTGTGAACGACGTGGAGACCGCATCCAGCGACGTCGGCGTGGACATCTACAACCTCGTCAAGTACACACGTTCCAACCAGAACACCAACATCAATCAGCGTCCGCTGGTCAAGGTGGGCGACTTGATCGCCAAGGGAGACGTGATTGCTGACGGTGCGTCGACCGACAAGGGCGAACTCGCCCTGGGCCAGAACATGTTGGTCGCGTTCATGCCGTGGAACGGTTACAACTACGAAGACTCGATCCTGATTTCTGAGCGCGTCGTCGCACAAGACCGATATACCTCGATTCACATTGAAGAACTGACGGTTGTTGCCCGTGACACCAAGCTCGGCTCAGAAGAAATTACCCGTGATATTTCGAGCCTCGGCGAAACCCAACTAACGCGCCTTGACGAGTCGGGCATTGTTTACATCGGCGCTGAAGTTGAAGCGGGTGACGTGCTGGTTGGCAAAGTGACGCCGAAGGGCGAAACAACGCTGACACCAGAGGAAAAGTTGCTTCGTGCAATCTTCGGCGAAAAAGCAAGCGACGTTAAAGACACATCGCTGCGCGTTCAGTCTGGCATCGCGGGCACCGTGATCGACGTCAAGGTGTTCACTCGCGAAGGTATCGAGCGTGACAAACGTGCCCAGTTGATTGTTGACGAAGACTTGCGTGGTTACAAGAAGGATCTGGCAGATCAACTGCGCATCGTGGAGAACGATGCGTTCGAGCGCCTTGAACGTTTGCTCACTGGAAAGGTTGCCAGCGGTGGCCCGAAAAAATTGGCCAAGGGCACTAAGCTCGACAAAGAGTATTTGGCCTCAGTCGGTCGTTATGACTGGTTCGATCTACGTCTGGCTGATGATGAAGCTGCTCGTCAACTCGAAGGCGTGAAAGATAGCCTGACTGCAACGCGTCATAACTTTGACGCAGCGTTTGAACAGAAAAAACGCAAGCTAACGCAAGGCGACGAACTGCCTGCGGGCGTGTTGAAAATGGTAAAGGTGTATGTGGCCGTCAAACGCCGCCTGCAGCCAGGCGACAAGATGGCCGGCCGGCACGGCAACAAGGGTGTGGTCTCGAAGATCGTTCCTGTTGAAGATATGCCGCATCAGGCCGACGGCACGACGGTCGACGTGGTGCTAAATCCGCTTGGCGTGCCATCACGGATGAACGTCGGGCAG
>JANXNO010000082.1 GCA_025354075.1 Burkholderiales bacterium
CCTGCATCATGGACGACGCGATGGAAATTTCTTCGCGGCCCAAGGCAAACGCGCTGTCGAGTTTGCCCTTGAACGCAGCACTTTCCACATCCTCAGCCAGCAAAGCCGTGACGAAGCGGCTGACCTGTTCGTCGACTGCCGCTTTGGTCGCATCAGGCAATGGCACCGCGCTTTTCGACGCCTCGGGCACGACCGGCGTGATGACCTCGGGCGGCGTGAGTTGAAAACCAGCAGCTACGGCGGAAGGCACGGGGGGGGCATCAGACATGGAAGGTCTCCCAAGTGAAATTTCACGGTAATGTGCACAGTGTATTTGTAGGAGCGGCTCTGCCGCGACCCACGTCCGTTTCCGCAAACCGGGTCGCTGCAGAGCCGCTCCTACAGACGGAGCGAAAGGGCGCATCAATCCGATACATAATGCGCCGAACCTATTTTTGAGGCGCATTGTTTCCGTCATGAACCGCACCGCGAAAGCCATCGTCACCGTTGTCCTGCTAGCCGCATTAGGTGGCGCGGTGTTTTTCGCGTTGCGCGGTACGCAGCAGGAGCAGCTTGCGAACGGCCAGAACCCAACGTTGAGCCTGCCCGGTATGCGCGGCATGCAGATGGTTGAATTGACTGGCGTAATCGCGCTTGACGTCGAGCCGTATTTCAAAGATTCGCGCGTGATTAAAGCGCTGTCAGACAACGGTTTCAGGCTCAACGTCACGCGCATCGGCTCGCGCGACATGGCGCAGCGGGTGGTTCAATCAGGCGGGCCGGATTTCATGTTTCCGTCGGGGATCGTCGCGGCCAATCAGATTCTCGACGCAGCCAAGCGAGCGAATCAAACGGGCACGCAATACACCCCGTTCTACACGCCAATGGTGATTGCCTCATGGAAACCCATCGCCGGAATATTGCAGGCCAACGGGCTGGCGACGCCACTGACGGGTGGCGCCTACAGCGTTGACCTCGCAAAACTTGTCTCATTGATGCAGGCGAAAACACGCTGGAAAGACATGAAGGCGAGCAGCGCGTTCGACGTCAATAAATCGGTGCTGGTGTCCACCACCGATGTGCGCAAAAGCAATTCCGGCGCGATGTATCTTGCGCTCGCGGCCTACGCGTTAAACAACAACGAACTGCCCGGCGATCGCGCAACCGCTGAATTCGTTGCGAAAAAAGCAGCAGATTTGTTCAAGCGACAGGGCTATCAGGAGAACTACGTCAATGGCAATTTCGATGACTACATCGCCATCGGCATCGGCAAAACGCCGATGGCTTTCATCTACGAGAATCAGATGATCGCGTATGCGCTATCGAAACCGGTCGCTGCGGACATGACGCTGCTGTACCCGAATCCGACCATCGTGAATAAGGTCGTTTTTGTGGCCATGAATGAGCGCTCGAAACGGCTTGGCGATTTGCTGACGACCAACGCCGAGTTGCTGAATATTGGCTTGGAGTATGGATTTCGCACCAGTGACAGCGCGGCTTTTTTACAAAAGGCACAGGCGGCGAAATTGGGTGTGGATGAGAAGTTGAACAACCTCATTGATCCACCGTCATTTGAAACCATGTCGCTGATGATTGATGTCGTCGCGAGGGAGATGTCGCAATGAGTGGAAATGTAGTTGTATGGACGCAGAACCCCTCTCCCGCAGGCGAGCGAGGGGCCCAAGCGCGCCGGTGGACGACCTTCGCTATGGCCATCGCGGGCGCGGCACTCGTCGCCGCGTGCGGCAAATCGCCCGATCCAACACCCATCCCCACGCCCAAAGTAGTCGTCGCTGAAAAGACCAGCACTGACGCCACGCTCTCCATCCTCGCCACCACCGACCTTCGTGACATTTCGCCGTTGGAGGCGATGGTGCTCAAAGCCACCGGCGTGACGCTGAAGTTCACGTTTGGCGGCACGATGGAGAGCACCGAACAGGTGTTGACCGGCAAGACGAAAGCGGATGTTGCGTGGTTTGCCAATGCCAAATATTTGCTGTCCGACCCGCAAGGACAGGCCAAGGTCAAGCTGCAAGAGAAGATCATGCTGTCGCCGATTGTGGTTGGCGTGAGCGAATCGGAAGTGGCGCGCCTGGGCTGGACGGACGCAAGCAAAGTGACGTGGAAAACGGTGATGGAAGGCG
>JANXNO010000148.1 GCA_025354075.1 Burkholderiales bacterium
GGAAAAACCACGTTGCTCAACCGTATTCTGAAAGAGCCGCACGGCGAAAAAATCGCGGTGATCGAGAATGAATTTGGCGAAGAGGGCGTGGACAATGAAATCCTCGCCGACAGCAAGGAGCAAATCGTTGAGATGAACAACGGCTGCATCTGCTGCACCGTGCGCGGCGATTTGATCCGCATCTTGAATAGCCTGTACAAACGTCGCGCCAAAGGCGAGCTCAAGTTTGACCGCGTCGTTATCGAGACCACCGGCATGGCCGATCCGGCTCCAGTTGCGCAGACATTTTTCGCTGATGAAAAAGTCAACGAACGTTATTTGCTTGACGCCGTGGTCACCGTGGTGGACGCCAAGCACGGCCTGATGCAGCTCAAGGAATTCACCGAGGCGCAGCAGCAGGTTGCCTTTGCCGATCGTTTGCTGGTGTCGAAAACCGACGTGACCAGCGAGGAAGAAACGCAAACGCTGATGGAGCGCCTGCGTCGCCTCAATGTGCGCGCGCCGATCAAAAAGGTGAACTTTGGCGTGACGCCGATCAAGGATTTGCTGGATATTCGAGGCTTCAATCTGAACGCGATTCTCGAAATCCAGCCAGACTTTTTAACCAACGGTGATCATGAGCATCACGACGAAGTCGGCAGCTTTGTAATCAAAACAGATCGTCCGCTAGACGTGCGCAAGGTGGATCGCTATATCGGCTCACTCATCAATTTGTATGGTGAGCAGATGCTGCGCTACAAGGGTATTTTGAACATCAAAGGCGAGCCGCGTCGCGTGGTGTTTCAGGGCGTGCACATGATGGCGGGCTTTGACTTCGCAAGCGTTTGGCCGGAAGGTTCGAAGCGTGAAAGCACGGTGGTGTTCATCGGTCGCAAGTTGCCCGAGGCGCTATTCCGTGAGCTGTTTGAGGATTGCATTGCAACCGATGAAACACCGGACGATGTGAAAGCGTACGCGCAGGGCTCAGTGGTTTAGTCACCGGTAATGTGCCGGGCCGCCCAGCGGCCTGCCCGTCGTTTTCGTCGCAGTTCCGCTTGCGTCTCCTAAAACGGTCGCAGCGCCGTCCAATCGGTTCCAATACGGGGATGACCCCACGATCCCCAATCCGCCACGACGCTGAATCGTCCTACGCATGGACGCGCCTGCTGGTATCGCTCACGCTGATGACCATTGGCAACTCTGGCATGTACACGGTGACGGTCGTGTTGCCCCGGCTTCAGTCCGAGTTTGGCGTGACCCGCGCTGACGCGTCGCTGCCGTACACGTTGACCATGATCGGTTTTGGGGTCGGTGGCATCATGATGGGGCGATTGTCGGATCGCTTTGGCGTGATGATTCCGGTGATGATCGGCGCAGTGGGAATTGGCCTGGGCTATATCGGTGCCGGATTAGCGGGCAGTTTGTTGTTGTTCAGCCTCGCGCAGGGCATTTTGATGGGCTTGCTCGGAACGTCCGCGACGTTCGCGCCGCTGGTGGCCGACACGTCGCGCTGGTTCACGCGGCGCCGCGGCATTGCGCTCGCCATTTGCATGAGCGGCAACTATGTCGCCGGTGCCATCTGGCCGCCCATCATTCAGCATTTCATCGATGGTTATGGCTGGCGGCCCACCTATATCGGCCTTGGCGTGTTTTGTCTGGTGACGATGCTGCCGCTGGCGCTGCTGCTACGTCCCCGACCGCCCGATGTCGAAGTTGTGCCCGTCGCAACCGCCGCGATCAACTCAGCTCAACGCGTTGACGCTGCGCGACCGTTGGGCTTGTCGCCCGCCGTGTTGCAATTACTGCTTTGCGTGGCGGGTCTGTCTTGTTGCGTTGCTATGTCGATGCCGCAGGTTCATATCGTCGCGTACTGTGGCGATCTGGGTTTTGGTGCGGCGCGCGGCGCTGAGATGCTGTCGCTGATGCTCGGCATGGGCATCATCAGTCGCCTCGTTTCCGGCTGGATTTCTGACCACATCGGTGGACTGCGAACGTTGCTGCTCGGCTCGGTATTGCAGGGCATTGCGCTGCTGCTGTTCTTGCCGTTTGACGGGCTGGTGCCGCTGTATGTGGTGTCGGGGATGTTCGGGCTGTTTCAGGGCGGCATCGTGCCGAGCTACGCGTTGATCGTGCGTGAATATTTCACGCCGAAAGAGGCGGGAGCGCGTGTCGGCACTGTGCTGATGGCGACACTTTTGGGCATGGCGCTGGGTGGCTGGTTATCGGGCGTGATCTTTGACTTTACCGGCTCGTACCAGGCCGCGTTCGTCAATGGCATTGCATTCAATCTGGTCAACGTGAGCATTGTGCTGTTCCTGCTGTATCGTGTGCGCAGGATGAAGCGCGTCAAATTGTGAGGAAACAATGATGAGTGAATTTTCAGGAAAAGTGGCCATCGTTACCGGCTCGTCGAGCGGTATTGGCGAGGCGATAGCACGTCGTCTTCATGCGCTGGGTGCGGCGGTGGTGGTCAACTCGGCGTCGACTACCGAAGCGGGCGAAAAACTTGCCAAAGAGCTGGGCGACAACGCGATTTACGTGCAGGCTGACATCAGCGACAAGGCCGCCGGAGAGCGGTTGCTCGCGGCAACCATCGAACGCTTCGGCAAGCTTGACATTCTGGTCAACAACGCCGGCTGGACGACGGTCGTGCCACACACCGATCTCGATGCGCTCAGCGACGAAATCTTTGCCCGCACCTTTGCCGTCAATGTCACCGGCACCTGGATGCTGACCAAAGCCGCGATGCCGTATCTCAAGCTCAGCGACGACGGTAACGTGGTCAACATCACCTCCATCGCCGGCGTACGGCCAGCGGGCAGCTCGATTGCCTACGCGATGACCAAGGCGGCGCTGAATCACATGACGCTGCTGCTCGCCAAATCGCATGGACCGGTGCGCGTGAACGCCGTTGCACCGGGGCTGGTGGCCACGCCGTGGACCAAAGACTGGCAGACGCACCACGAAAACGTCAAGGCGCGCGCACCACTCAAGCGCTCCGCCACTCCCGACGACATTGCCGACGCCGTGCTGGGTCTGCTTCGAGCGCGCTACGCGACCGGGCAAATTCTGGTGGTGGACGGCGGGTTGACGCTGGTGGTTTGAGCCCTACGAATTATGGTTTGAAGTGCATACAGCTCAATCTGCTAAGCGCCATTGAATAAGGGCGTAGTGCACGTTTATGCAATAAACCGACTTTATGACAAAAATGTAGATAAGCCCATATTAATGAGGTGATTCAGCGTAAAGCTGTTGACTTGCCGATCCAAATTTCCGGTGTCGCAGCCAATCGGGTGAACGCACTGGCTACCTTCTTGCTAAGTGCAGGCGACGCGCAAGCGGTTGATTCCGGGCAAACGCCTAATCGGTTAACCGATGCGCTGTTTAGACTCTGTGTCTGTTGTCTATATATTGTTCGCTCTAGACCTGAGCCGCCACACATTAGGAGTATCGAGATGCAAGAACGTGAAATAAAGAACCTGATCGAAGACGTCCGCGTCGGCAAATTGCCGCGCCGAAACTTCATCCTGCAAATGGTGTCGCTCGGCGTCACCGCACCGATGGCCTCGATGATGCTGATGCATTCCGGTGTCGCGCAGGCACAAGCTGCACCGACTTACAAACCCACCAAGCGTGGCGGTGGCGGCGCGCTTAAAGTATTGTGGTGGCAGGGCGCGACGCTGCTGCAGCCGCATTTCGCTAACGGCACCAAGGATCAGGAAGGCTCACGCATCTTCTACGAGCCACTCGCGGTGTGGGACAACGACGGCAATCTGGTGCCGATTTTAGCGGCGGAGATTCCGAGCAAGGCCAATGGCGGCCTCACGCCTGACGGCAAATCGGTGATCTGGAAACTGAAAAAAGACGTGACCTGGCACGACGGCAAGCCGTTCACGGCTGACGATTGTGTATTCACCTGGGAATACGCGAAAGACCCGGCCACTGCGGCGGTGACTACCGGTGTTTATAAGGACGTCAAGGTTGAAAAGATTGATTCGCACACGGTCAAAGTGACGTTTGCGAAACCCACGCCGTTCTGGGCCACGACTTTCGTGGCTGCTGAAGGCATGATCATTCCGAAGCATCTGTTCGCACCCTACATCGGCGGCAAATCGCGCGATGCACCGAACAATTTGAAGCCGGTCGGCACCGGCCCTTACAAGTTTGTTGACTTCAAGCCGGGCGACATCGTTCGTGGCGAAATCAACATGAATTACCACATGGCTAACCGCCCATTCTTCGACTCCATCGAGATGAAGGGCGGTGGCGACGCAACCTCTGCCGCGCGCGCTGTGCTGCAAACGGGCGAGTACGATTTCGCCTGGAATTTGCAGGTCGAAGACGAAGTGCTCAAGCGCATGGAGACGGGTGGCAAAGGCAAGGTCTACATCGTGCCGAGCGGGGACATCGAGTTCATGCAGCTGAGCATCACCGACCCCGTGAACGAGTTCGATGGCGAGCGCTCCAGCGTGAAGTCCAAGCACTTTGCCTTCAGTGATCCGGCGGTGCGTCAGGCCATGTCGCTGCTCGCTGATCGCAAGAGCATTCAGGA